>CAZAMY010000336.1:0-3717 GCA_964485995.1 uncultured Sediminispirochaeta sp. | reverse complement strand
AACTGCGGGAAGAACCGGTTGAGGAAGTTACTGAAACTCTTTACAACAACAGCCTGACCTTTTTCGGAATTGAAGAGTAGGCCCGACTACGCGGCTGAGGTTCCATGAACACATCACTTTATCACAGCATCGAACTGCCCGGCGTAACCCTGCCGGGCAATCTTTTTTTAGCCCCTCTGGCCGGTTACACCGACAAGGCCTTCCGGGAAGTTGCCCGCACTTACGGCGCCGACTTCTGCTACACCGAAATGGTTTCAGCGGAAGCAATTGCCCGGGGTAACCAGAAAACTGTAGATCTGATGGAGCGGGGCGAAGACGAGGAATTGCTGGGGATTCAGATTTTCCTGGCCGAAGCTGAACAGGCTGAGCGCGCTCTGCCCGGAATTCTCGAGTACTCACCCACTCTGATCGATATCAACTGCGGATGCCCGGTACCAAAGGTTGTGAAAACCGGCGCCGGATCGATGCTTATGCAGGATCCCGCGAAAATTCACGCAATCGTCCGGCAGCTCAGCAGCTCGACCCAAATCCCCATCACGGTCAAAATTCGCTCCGGCTGGAACGATTCGTCGATAAATTTCACCGAAGCCGCTCTGGCAGCAGTTGAGGGCGGGGCAGCGATGGTGGGCCTGCATGCCCGCACCCGGGTACAGGGGTATTCAGGCTATGCACATTGGGAGCACATCGCCCGGCTGGCAGAGACACTGCCGGTACCGGTCATCGGCTCGGGCGACCTGTTCAGCGCGGAAGCGGCAGCCGAAATGTTGCGGCAGACCGGCTGTGCCGGCGTGATGTGTGCCCGGGGAGCCATCGGCAATCCGCTGATTTTTCGGCATACCCGCGCCCTGCTCACTGGAGCTCACAGCCAGCGGGATGAGCTCTTCGCCGGTACCGGTTATCCGGCATCCGGTCCGGAAGCGCACTTCATCGAACGGCTGCTGATCGGCTATCATCATCTCAAAAGAGAGCTGCACTATAAAAGTGAAGCCCGCGCCTGTGCAGAAATGAAGAAACACCTGAGCGCCTACACCAAGGGATTTCCCGCCGGTTCGGCACTGCGCAATGATTTAGTTCGTTGCACAACTGAAAAGTGCTACCGGGACATCCTGCAGACCTATATGCAGCGACATTTTAATGGAGAACTACCTGAATAGTCACCACCTACCCTCTTGAAGCGAACCGGGAATATCGCTACACTCAACATCCGCAAGCCCGTATATGCGGGCCCTTGAGAAGATTTATTTAAAATGTAAGAATACAAAACAACAGTACATCGACTGTGGAGGTTCATGTGAAAGTTCTCATTCTCGGATCCGGAGCCAAAGCACATGCAATGGCATGGGCTCTGGATAAAAGCCACTTGATTACTGGGCTGTATGTTGCGCCCGGGAATTCAGGCACTGCCGAAATAGCCGAAAATATCGACTCGATCAATCCTGACGACCCCTCCGATGTTGTTGAATTGTGCAAAAAGCTTTCGATCGATCACTGTGTGGTAGGAACCGCCACGGCGCAGCACAGCGGTGTTGTCGAAGCCTTGGTGGAGGCCGGCATTAACGCCTTCGGCGCTACCTCTAAAGCTGCTCAGCTTGAACAGGACCGCCTGTATGCCCGCAGTTTTATGCAGAAATACAAGATTCCCACCACCGCGGTAGAGGTTTTTTCAGAGTTTGATCAGTTCAAACAATATATGGAGTCTCATCAGGGCGAACACCTGGTAGTTAAAAGGAACCGGCCATTTTCGAACCTGAATGTTTTCGACTCCACTGACACAAACCGGCTCATCGAGTTTGGACGGCAGGTCCTGGAAAACAACACGGTATTGGTAGAGCAGTTCGAAACTGGCTATAACCTTACCATATCAGCGTTTATCGATGGTGATAATCACATTATTCTTCCGCCGGCCTCCGATTACACCAAAGCCCTCGACAACGACACAGGCGCCATCACTAACGGGATGGGAGCCATTTGTCCGGTACCGATTCTCTCAGAGAAGACCTATTCGAAGATCCTCACAGAGATAATCGAGCCCACCTTTGAAGGCTTAAAGCAAGAAGGCCTGAGCTACAAGGGGGTTTTCTTCTTCAGCCTGCTGATTCAGGAAAGCGGGGCCAAGCTCACCTCTTATCACGTAAAACTCGGCAATCCGGAAGCCCAGGTTATCCTGCCATTGATCAAATCAGACTTCGGCAATCTTCTGCGGGCGATCGAAAACGGTACTCTCGGTCAATTTCATCTCGAGCTTTCCAATAAATCTGCAGTCGGGGTGGTCATCGCAGGTGAGGGTTACCCGGAGCGCATGCCAGAACCCGTGGTTGTTCAGATCGATTCAGTGTATCCGCAGAGAAACAGCCTTCTATTCCACGGTGCTACTCATAAAAACGGTGACGGCCATGTGTACACCAACGGCGGACGCTGTTTTACAGTAGTCGGCATAGGCGATAACATCGTAAAAGCGAATACCCATGCCTATGACGGAATACAGCGGATAAGCTTTCCGGGGGCATGGAACCGTAAGGATATCGGCAATAAGTTTTTTGAAGAGTAGCGCTCGCCCCGGGAGCTGTATCCCGGCGAACTATGGCCTGCGCATCTCATAGAGAATTATTCCGGCCGCAACCGACACATTCAAAGAATCGACATGGCCTGAGGTGGGAATGGTTGCGGTCCGGTCGCACTCTTCGAGGATAATCCGGCTCAAACCTTTCCCTTCCGCCCCCATCACGAGCACGGCCCGATCGGTAAAATCTACGCTGTGCAAGGGAAGCCCCTGAACATCCGCACCGTACACCCAGTACCCGGCCTGTTTCAGGTCGCTTATGCTGCGCCGCAGGTTTTTGACTACCACCACCGGCACGTAAGAACTGGCACCGGCCGAGGTTTTGTTGACTGTCGTGTTCACCCTTGCACTTCTTCTCTCCGGAAGCAGCACCAAATCTACACCGAACTGGTCTGCGCTGCGGAGTATAGCCCCCAGATTCTGCGGATCGGTAATCCCGTCCAACACCAGCACCAGCGACGGCTGCTGTTCTCCACTCGATTCAATAAAATCACTGAGATCCTTATACCTCTTTCTGGTCACTTTCTGTACATACACAGCCCCGCGGTGTTCGGCGTTTTTTCCAGCCAGCTTGGCCAGAGTGTCGTCTCCTTCGCGCTTTACGGGAATATTCTTTTGCTCGGCAAGTTCGACCAGCGACTCAATCCGGCTGGACTTACGGCTCACATACAGGGTTCCCCTGCCCTTCCCCGAGCGCAAAGCTTCTTCAATTGCATGAAAACCGAAAATTACATTCTGCATCAGTTCTGAGCTCCTACTTTTTTCTCGTCTGGGGCATAACTCTTATCAACATCCATGGTACCGTCATAGTCGGAATCTTCTTCATAGCGTGAAATGTAGACCCCTTCCTTTATATAGACCCAAATATCGATTTTAGTATCAAAGTTAGAGTCGATTGCCCGCTGCCGAAGCACTCCGTTCTCATATATATAGAAATCATCCATCTCGCCGTCATGATTGTAGTCGAGAATCTCCATCATCTTCTCATCATTTTCGCTGGTTTTGATCAGATAATCGACTTGCCCGTCGTCATTCGAATCCAACTCCAGTGCCGGCAGCGCATCTTCGAGATCACGGAACTCTTCTAGCAGGGTCTCGATCCGCAGGTCTCGATTCTTCTCCTCCGCCGACATGAGCGGCATCCCTATAATTGTAAA
>CAZAMY010000335.1:0-3727 GCA_964485995.1 uncultured Sediminispirochaeta sp. | reverse complement strand
TTCTGGCTCCACTCGCTGTGAGCGAGTGGAATTTTGTGCAACAAGATTTTAGCCACTAAAAAAACGACGCCCGTGTTAAAATGGCGTCGTTTCTTTGGAAAGGTGTGCCGAAGCACTCGAGAATAGTGAATATAACTAAATGACTTATCTTCTTTCTCTAGCTTGGTTAACCTTCATCGCTCGTCCCATAAATTCCGAACCGTTCAAGGAATCGATTGCACTGTTTGCCTCATTATCGTCTGGCATATCGACAAATGCAAATCCTTTTGAGCGCTGGGTCATGCGATCAAAGATTACCCGAACGGATGACACTGTTCCGTATTCCTGAAAAAGGTTTTTCAGGTCGTCCTCGGTGGCGGAATAATTGAGATTTCCGACATAAATGTTCATACAAAAAGCTCCTAAGAAATAAAAAGTACTAAAGAAATGATCTGATAGATGAAAGTTACCCAAGTTGCAGATACTATCGAGTCATATCTTTTGATCGATACTACGTCATTTCAGTTCAAAATGCAATCATTTTTTTCGCAGGTACCAGTGAATGCCCTCGTTTTTGGTCTCTACGAGTCCGCGTTTTTCCGCATCAAAAACCAGCTTTTTGAACTTGCTGTATCCGTAGCGTTTGATCGAAATTTTCTTTTCCTGCAGCTGCTGGCTCGATTTGGCAAATGAGGTCCAATTGGTTCCCGTTAAGGAATTTAGCAAGTAATTAAAAATTTCCGGCAACTGGCCCGAACTCGAAGTGCGGCTGCGGTCGGTGATGGTGAGAAGGTTGCTGTTCTCCTGGCTGTACTCGACATTAGTGTGTTCGATCGCATCGACCAGGAACGCCTTCCAGGATTTGTAGCCGATTTTCTTCTCACTAAAGTCCTCATTCAGCAGTTTCATCTTGACCTTGACGGAGCCGGGACTGGGTTTCTTTTTCTGTTTGAGCATAAGATTGACCGCTTCGGCGAAAAGCTGAAAGGCAGCCTCTTTGGAAATGGTTTCGGTAGACTCCTCTTCCTGGTCCTCTTCATAGTCCTTTGTCATGATGCTGCGGTAGTCGAAGTACTTGTCCGATTGAGCCAACAGATCTTCCGATGCGTTGGATGCGTCGCAGATAATCCATACATCTTTTCCGTGTTTTTTAAGTGTTGTGAGTAGAGGTCTGAAGTCGGCATCTCCGGTTATCAGGATGAACCTCTGAAGGTGAGGATAGAGGAATATCATTTCGGTGGCGTGGGTGATCAATGCCATATCGGCGCTGTTCTTGCGTGATTTGGGAATATGAATCAGTTCAAAGTTATAATCCGAAAGGTTGCTCGGCAGCTTTTTCAGGTGTGGCCGAGTCCAGTCGCCGAAACAGATCGAAGAAGATATCTTGTTCTCTTCCTCCAAAAAATCGAAAAGGTTGGTAATAAATTTATGATCGTTCTTGGGAGTTACGTTTTCTATATCCCAAAGAATGGTTGCATTGTCCATGATCTCTCCTTATGGGCCCGATTCACAGGCGCCGGTTCATTTCTTCCAGTTCGCCAGCATAGCTCTTACCGATCGGCGCATCTCTTCCATGAAATCAGAGCTGAATTTCCGCAGGTAGGTGTGCTGGCCATAGTTGTGTGCGCCTTCTAAGAATTGAGGTGTGCGCGGTAGATTCGCATCATATAGACCGTCGGCTTCCTGCGGTGTGAGTCGGCGGTAGCTGTTTTTCGTCACTATCAGCTCCTGCGGAAGACGCGGAGTGTAGGGGCGGGCCTTTTGCTGCTCAGTTGGATACCCGAAACAGATCATAGTGACCGGTGCGGCATACTGCGGCAAGTGCAGCAGGTCGCGATGGATTTCGTAATTCTCCATTATGTCGCCAATATAACAGCTGCCAATGCCGAGGGACTCTGCTGCCAGAACAGCTGTCTGGGCTGCGATCAGGGCATCGCATGCGGCCAACAGCAGGTCTGCCTCCTGGGGCTTGGTTTCGGGAGCGAATCCAGCCTTTACCAGTGAGTCTGTATCCGAAAAATGGAAGAAGTCGTGCATTCGCTGAAAATCCGCCAGAAACAGGAGTACCCACGGAGCAGTGGCGATAAACGGTTGGTGGTCACAGGTTTCGGAAAGGCTTTGTTTGAGTTCGGCTGATTCTACATCGATGACCGAATAAAGCATTTGGTTGCCGGCAGTCGGTGATCGCAACATTGCTTCGAGTACCTGCTGCTTCTGCTCCTTCGGAATTGCCGCAGGCAGGTAACTGCGGATGGATTTTCTCTTTAGAATCTTATCAATGCACACATTCATGATTTATATATTTTTTTGATCCTTCCGACCACTCCGGATTCCAGTTTTACTTTAATGCCGTGCGGATGGTAGGACGACTTTGTGAGTATCCGTTCCACCACACCATCGGTCAAATGTCCGGTTCCCTGGTCCTGTTTTTTGACAACATCGACCTGCTGGCCGCTTTTTACATTGTCTCGGTAGCGTCCATCCATCATTCAGCCTCCTGCTCGCTTGGCAGAAAATCCTGCATCTTTTAGAATTGCAACAATCGAATCAACCTGGTCACCTTGGATAATAATGGTTCCCGATTTTACACTTCCTCCGGTGCCGCACTGTTGTTTGAGCTTAGTCGACCACTCGCGCAGTTCCTCTTCGGAACCGGGTATGCCGTAGATAACTGAAACTGTTTTCCCCCCTCTGCCTTTGCTCTCCCGCTGAACTCGAATAACACCGTCGTCTTTTATACCGGAGGGAGTGTTGCCTCCCCTGTTCTTTTTCTTTTTTTTGCCCTTGTCCTTCTTGCGCAGATCCCCTTCTTCGGTGGAGTATACGAACTCTTCATCCATTGCGCTCCCCCTTTTGTAATGCGATGAAATCGGCTGCACGACAGCATATCACATACTTTCAACTGCCGAAAAGGCTAAATCCGGACTACGGTTAACGAATTTCGCTTCGGATGAGTAAAAAGTGCCTGAATTAACTAAATGTATATTATCAAAGTGGATATTTCCGGCTTGCATCCAGCTGTGTTTCGGTTGTAGGCTATGGGAAGTACTCTGTATCGGGAGGTTCCAATGCCTTATTTCAGGAAAATTGTTGGAGAACGGCTCTTTTTATCACCAATGAGCTCTGAGGAGGCGGAAAAATACACTCGTTGGATGAATGATTTGAGTACCACCTGTAATTTGACCACCGCGCCGAAGATTATCTCTCTTGAGATGGAAGAGGAGATGCTGGTAAAGCTGCAGAAAGATGGCTACAACTTTGCCATTGTTCAGAAAGAAAATGATGAACTGACCGGTAACTGCGGTTTGATGAATGTAGATCTGGTGCAGCGAACTGCCGAATTGGGCATTTTTATTGGCGAAGAGAAACACCGGGGAAAGGGCTACGGAAGTGAGGCGATGCGGCTGCTGCTGGATTATGCGTTCAACCTGTTGAATCTTCACAGTGTATATTTGCGGGTACGCTCATTTAATAAGGCCGGGCAGCGCTGTTATCAGAAGGTCGGGTTTAAGGAAATCGGCAGGCGCCGGGAGTGTGTTCTGCTGGGAGGGCAGTACTATGATGAAATTTTCATGGATATACTCGATCGTGAGTTCGATGGAATTTTAAATGTTCCTCCTACTTGATTAATTATGTGAAAGCAGTTATATTTACATACGTATATCGGATGCGGTATTGTTCTTTAATTTTCGATAGGTATTCTCTGAGTTGATGTAAGCTGAATCTTTTCTGTTTCTTCTCCCATCAA
>CAZAMY010000334.1:0-3738 GCA_964485995.1 uncultured Sediminispirochaeta sp. | reverse complement strand
CAACGATATACACTTCGCTGCGGGAGGGATCCTTCTCTGAGCAGTCGGCCAGCTTGCCCGGCAGGCCGGAGCTTTCGAGGAAGCTCTTGCGGCGGGTCAGGTCACGGGCCTTTCGGGCCGCGACGCGTGCCTTGGCGGCCATAACTGCTTTTTCGAGAATCTTATCGATAACCGAGGGGTTTTCTTCTAGGAAGTACGTCAGGTACTCATACACCAGCGAGGAGACCACCCCTTTTACTTCGGAGTTTCCGAGTTTCGACTTGGTCTGGCCCTCGAACTGCGGCTCAGGCACTTTAACCGAGATGACGGCGGTAAGGCCTTCACGGCAATCGTCGCCGCTGAGGCTGTCCTCCATCTTCTTTCCGTGCTTCGACTTTTTCAGAAAGTCGTTGAAGACTCTGGTGAGGGCGGTTTTGAAGCCCACCAGGTGGGTTCCGCCTTCGCGGGTGTTGATGTTGTTGACGAAGCTGAAGATGTTCTCCGAGTAGCCTTCGTTGTATTCCATGGCCACTTCGATTTCGATGTTCTCGCGAGTGGCCTCGATGTAGATCGGCTCTTTATGGATCGGTTTCTTGTTTTCGCTGAGGTAGCTTACGAAGGACTTTACTCCGCCTTCGAACTGGAAGTCGCGGACTTTGCTCTGGGGAAAACGCTCGTCTTCGAGGTGGATTTTTATGCCTTTGTTGAGAAAGGCCAGCTCACGCAGGCGCTGGGCCAGGACGTCGAAGCTGTAGTCGGTGGTTTCGAAGATTTCGCTGTCGGCCAGGAAGCGCGTGGTGGTTCCCACTCGGTCGGTTTCGCCCTGCTCTTCTACCGGCATCAGCGGGATGCCGCGTTCATACTTCTGGTAGTACTTTTTGCCGTTTTTGTGAACGACGACTTCGCACCACTTTGAGAGGGCGTTGACTACCGATACTCCGACTCCGTGGAGTCCGCCGGAGACTTTGTAGCTGTCCTTGTTGAACTTTCCGCCGGCGTGCAGGCGGGTCATGACGATTTCCAGGGCGCTGACTTTTTCTACCGGGTGGGTGTCGACGGGGATTCCCCGCCCGTCGTCCTCGACGGTGATGATGTTCCCCCGGCCGATTTTTACTGTGATCTGGGAGCAGTGTCCGGCCAGCGCTTCGTCTATGCTGTTGTCGACGATTTCGTATACCAGGTGGTGCAGTCCATCCGGGCCGGTGGACCCGATGTACATGCCTGGTCGTTTTCTCACCGCATCCAGGCCTTTCAGTACCTGAATGTGCTGAGCGGAATATTGGTCGTGCATGTTTATTCTACCTGTTGTTCGTTTATGTGAATGGGAAATTATACCGTTTTCAGCTCTAAAAGTAAACCTGTTGTCCGAAGCTTGGTGCTGTACGCCTCACAATAGATTATGAAATAGATACTTAGAGCAGACCAAATTCTTGAAATTTATAAGTTATTTCTTGAAAATAGTTTGGTTGAAGTTGAGCTCCAATCTTCGAACAGCAGTGGGGAAAACTTGTGGATAAATTCTTGATCCTATGGCATATTAGAAGAAGACCTGTTAAATTAATCATCAAAAGAATTGAGATATTTAATATTTGGTAAGCAATTTTTTTTAATTTGTTGTATCAAAACGAATTATATATTAGTTTTCTGTTAAAGTTAGACATATAAGAGATTTATATAATTTCTTATATAAGCATAACGGTTGTGGATAACTTGTGCAGTAAGTGTATATCATAGTGGAGTATTAGATGGAAGGCGATACACAACAGTGGGACTACAGTATTTTCTGGAAAGAGGCACTGAATCAAATCAGACAGCACATCTCTGAACAGGAATACGTCATGTGGTTCCGCAATTTACAGTACTATGCATCTCGCGAAAACGAGATAATTCTTGCTGTGCCATCATCTTTCTACCGTGATCAAGTGAAGCAGCGCTATCTAAAACTGATCCAGGATACCCTGTTCGATCTCTCTGGAATGTCTATTCAGGTGAGCTTTGAGATAGTTAAGCTGCAGCCGCCGGCCGATCACACCACTGCCGGCCAAGGTCCTCACGCAAGCGGAACCGGCACAAGTACCGGGCAGATAGGAAGTGTGCACGCACCCCAGCCTGTGGATAACTCGGCTCCATCCGAAACCAACACATCTGCCGGACAGCATAGATCAGAAAGTTCTAAAAGTGGTAAAGGTTCAACAAAGGCCGAAAGCTCCTATTCTTCTGAAGAAAAATCATCCGAAGAAAAATCAAATAAGAGCAGTTCCAAATCTTCAATACTAATAGATCCCCATGCTGAACGTTCTGGTTCCGGCATGCAAGCACACAGCAGCCATTCAACCCGCTTTGAAAAAGCCTCGCAACAGGATCAGCAGGAAGCTGCAGCATACCCGCATACACGGCAGAGTGGTCCAGGCCGAGCTGCAAGTACCTCGAGCCCGCAGCTGAACCTGCGAAAACACAGTGAACTGCGCATTGACTACACCTTTGAAAACTTTGTAGTTGGTGATAACAACTCGTTTGCCGCCAACGCCTGTATCGCAATCTCAAAAAATCCGGGAACCGCCTACAATCCCTGTCTTATCTATGGAGGGGTTGGTCTCGGCAAAACGCACCTGATCCAGTCAATTGGAAATTTTGTGCATAACAATTATGAAAAAACGCGTGTGGTGTATGTCACCGCAGAGACGTTTACCAATGAATTTATCCAATCTATCAGGGACGGAAAAAACCATCAGTTTAAAAACCGGTATCGGAATGTGGATGTACTGCTGATCGACGATATTCACTTTCTGCAGAGCAAGGATCAGACCCAGGAGGAGCTCTTCCACACTTTCAATGCGCTTTACGACTCCAACAAGCAGATGGTCTTTACCTGCGACCGTCCGGTATCGGAGCTCAAGCATCTCACCGATCGTTTGCGCAGCCGCTTCGAGCGTGGACTGAATGTCGACTTGCAGCCGCCGAACTATGAAACTCGTTATGCAATCCTTAAGCGAAAAACTGAAGAGAAGCGGGCAGCAGTCGATGAACAGGTAATTGAGCTCATCTCAAAAAATATCACTACCAATGTACGTGACCTCGAAGCCGCTCTTACCAAGCTGATTGCCTACAGCGACATCCTGAACAAGAAGATTACCGTTGATATAGCACAGGAGCAGCTCAAGGATGTGTTCTCGAGCCCTAAGCAGAGCAATATCACCATCGAAATCATCCAGCGGGCGGTAGCCGATTATTTCAATCTCTCTCCATATGACCTGCGCGGGAAAAAACGGACCAAGGCCATCGCCTTTCCGCGGCAGATAGCCATGTACATCACCCGCGAAATTACCGAATTTTCGACTACAGAAGTTGGACTGGAGTTCGGCGGACGGGATCATACCACTGTGATGCACGCCTGCCAGCGGATAGAAAGCCGTATGCAAACCGATCCTTACCTGGAACCAACGATTCAGCGGCTGATTAGGCAGATAAAGGAGTATGGAACGAAATAGTGCGTCGGGGCCCGGACGGCAGGTGTAGATGCAAGTGCAATAAAAGAATACAAAGCCTACATAGAAACAGGGTGCAGGCGGCTAAGGAAACGGAAAGAAAACCGGCTAGAATAAAGCTCTTGATAGCTTGTGGGTTTTTCGGGATAGATTGTGAGAAAACAGCGTCGATTGTGATTTTGTGTATAAACCTGCACGAAAGTTATTGAGTTTTCCAGGATGATAATCTACCGTATGAGGTACAGTTAGGAGGCTTATGCACATATCCACCGGC
>CAZAMY010000333.1:0-3750 GCA_964485995.1 uncultured Sediminispirochaeta sp. | reverse complement strand
CCACGGTTTCAGCCCGCTTGGTCGGTTTAGTCGGTTCCAGTTCTAACCCGGTCAGCGGCATGACGATTGCAACGCTTATCATTACCGCTTCCATATTCAAGGGCATCGGGTTCACCGGAGTTCCGGGAATGGTCGGAGCCCTGGTGGTCGGAACCATCATCGCAATCATTGCCGCTCTGGCCGGTGACACCAGTCAGGACCTGAAAACCGGTTTTCTGGTGGGAGCAACCCCGAAACGCCAGCAACTCGGTGAGATTGTCGGTGTAGTTGCCAGTGCACTCGTCATCGGGGTAGTACTGGCGCTGCTGAACAATGCCTACGGATTTGGCTCCAAAGAGCTTCCCGCTCCCCAGGCAACCCTCATGCGCCTGGTAATCGAGGGAGTTATGAACGGCAATCTGCCCTGGGTACTGGTATTTACCGGTGTGGGTATTGGTCTGGTACTCGAACTGCTCAGAGTTCCGGTGCTACCGGTAGCCGTCGGTCTCTACCTGCCGATCCACCTCTCTACACCTATCATGGTAGGTGGTTTGGTACGCGGCCTTCTCGACCGGAAGAAAAACATGAATACGGAAACCAAGGAACACAAGGTTCGCAGCGGAGTGCTGTATGCCTCCGGCCTGGTTGCCGGTGAAGGACTGATCGGTATCCTGCTGGCCATCTTTGCCACTATCCCTGTGGCAGCCGGAACCCTGGCCGACGTAGTCGGTTTTGGAAACGGCGTGCTCGGCCAAGCCGGCGGTTTGATTTTCTTCATTCTGCTGGTACTTACCTTAGTCGCGGCTTCATTCTGGAGCACACCGACTGAGGAATAATATATACACCACTTTTGAAAAGCGGTTCGGCTTTTTCGGCGCAGAAACCGAGGGAGCCGGCCGCTCTTCCTATCAAAGAGGAAACGCTGTGAAACGAAAACAGAGCCCGGAAAAAAATTACCTCGATTTCATCCCGGAACGTTCTGAGCATATTGAATGGCGCCGTTTAGATGACGGTACAGTGCAGCTGACAATCCGGAGGACCGGGTTTTTCAACCGGGTATCGCAGAAGATATTCAGGGCGCCCGAATACTCCTATATAGATCTGGATGAGCTGGGCAGCTGTGTGTGGCAGCAGATTGACGGTGGTAAAACTGTACATGAAATCGGCCAGACTGTGGAAACGGAGTTCGGCGATTCGGCAGCTCCGGTGTATGAACGGCTCGTTGAATTTATGAAAATGCTCCAGAACAACAATTTTATTCATATTAAAAATAGATAATTTCTCTATTTCATCCCTCGTCTTACCACCCTCCTACCTCACGCCAGGACTGGAATTTTACATTCGTTAACTCTGTTTTTATCTTTTAAATAACAGCAGAGGCCTGACTCCATAATTCGATTACTGGAGGTAAAAAATGCGAATAAAAAAAGAGCACAAGATTAAAGTGTTTGGAAATGCACTGGGAACAATTGGAATACTGCTTTTTCTTATTAGTTCCTGTACTACAGCTCCTGAAGAGGTAGCGCAAGAACCGACTATAGATGTATATTCAGCGGAAAAAATTGCATATATCTCACCAGCCAACTCTCCTGACTACCAGGACGTGTTTCATGCGCCCTATGCAATCCGTACTGCGGATGAGGTTGAAGTGCAGGAACTGGAAGTCTTGGTCACAAACCAAGCGGGTGAAGCTGTCTACCGTAGCGTGTTCAAGAGCGGAGAAGAACTTCCTTCTGAAATAATGTGGCACGGCAGAGATACTGATGCGAGGTTTGTACCAAACGGAACATATACACTGACCGCAGAGGTAACCGACAGCATGCAGAAATCCGATACGAGCGATGCGTTCAAGATCGTGGTTGATAATACGGCTCCCGAGGCCAGCGCCGAGGTGAGTCTGAACGTCTTCTCTCCAAACAATGACGGAAACAAAGATGTTCTACAGATACAGCAGAGCGGTAGCGAAGAGATGCGCTGGGTCGGGATGGTCTACAACAGCAACCAGGAGGTAATCCGCAGCTGGAAGTGGACCAATACTCAACCGGAAAACATCACCTGGGACGGTACTAGCCAGGCCGGCAACCAAGCCTCAGATGGACAATACAGGTATGTACTAAAAGGCTACGACCGCGCCGGAAATAGTGTCAGTGCTGAGACAAAGCCAGTAACCCTTTCGATGGAAAGCTATTCTCTTACGCTGACTACCCGGTACCGCGCGTTCTCTCCGAATGGAGACAATAGCAAGGATACCCTCCCGATTATGGTAAAGGCTCCCGAGATGGAGAATATTACCGATTGGACACTGCGGCTTTTCGACACAGAGGGAAATCAACTGTATATGGAGAGTGGTAAAAACGCTCCCCCCAAACAGGTAGAGATGCAGGGAGAAATCTATGACACTGAGCTCTCCGAAGGCCGCTACCGGGCAGTGATGCAGGTTACCTACCGGAACGGCAGCACGCTTACCGACGAAACACCTATGCTCAGCCTTGATACCACTCCGCCGCAGGCTGAAGTAAATGTACAGTCTAATGGTTTCTCCCCTGATGGTGACGGCAAGCTGGAAACTATAAGCTTTTCACAATCCGTGGATCAGGGACATACCTGGACCGGACGAATTCTACCAGCCGGAGAAGAGAGCCCGGTTATGAAGCTCAGCTGGGAAAACGATGTTCCCGAAACCTTTACCTGGAACGGACAGAACAACAGCGGGAGTTCTCTGGAATCCGGGCAATACATCTATGCACTGCAGGGTCGCGACAAAGCCGGCAATACCATTACTGCCCGCACAGATACATTCATCCTTGATGTGCAGGCCCCGCAACTCGCGGCATCGATAGAAAATGTACCCTTTACCCCCGATAATGACGGCAACAACGATACGCTGGAGTTCAACATCGATGCGCAGGACAATTTCAGCATTAAGAGCTGGAAGGTGGTTATCCTCGATCCGAAGGGCAAGCAGTTCCATACACTCCGGGGCACAGGTATTCCGGAAGAAAATGTAAGCTGGAACGGCCGGGCTGAGAATGGAGAGACAGTCCAGTCAGCAGAGGATTATACTGCGCGCATCACAGTGAGAGACCGCTTCGAGAACAGCAGCAGTGAAGAGAAACAGATTCCGGTTGGCATCCTGGTAGTACAGGAGCCGAATGGGGACTACAATATTCGAATCACAAGCATTCGATTCGTCCCCTTTGAAGCCGACTATAAGAACCTCGAAGATCAGACTATGGTCGAACAGAATATGCAGACCCTCGATCGATTGGCCGTACTACTCAAAGAGTATCCCGATCATAAAATCCGTATTGAAGGCCACGCAGTTCACTTATTCTACGGCGACGAAGAGCTCCGCGCAGAGGAACAGCAGGACACCCTGTTGCCGCTCAGCCGCGATCGCGCTGAAGTGATTAAGACTGCGCTGGCAGAGCGCGGCGTGGAAGCCGACCGCATAACCACTGCAGGACGCGGCGGGAGTGAACCGGTGGTACCGCACAGCGACATGGACGACCGCTGGAAGAATCGCAGGGTCGAGTTCGAACTGATTAAACAATAGCCTTTACCTTTTCGAATTTTCAGGCCGTCACTACCCTGTATCCGAGCGATGAAATAGAAATTCTGCCCTCCAGGCGCGGCAGGTGCTCGACGGACAGTGGCGCCGGCGGCAGCCGCGGCCATGGGGGTCCTACCTCAACTCACTCGTCCCACAGACGCGGCCAGCCGTGCGGCCCCGGCATAGACAGCTGCAGATCTTTGCGCATCTTTTCCATC
>CAZAMY010000332.1:0-3757 GCA_964485995.1 uncultured Sediminispirochaeta sp. | reverse complement strand
ACGAGTATTTAATAGCCGAGATGCACCACAGAATCGGCAACAGCCTGTCGGTGATCAGAGCCTTCCTCAACTTGTATTTGACAGATGATTCGGTTGAAAAAACGGAAGGTCTGAAAAAGGTAGAGGATATCATAAACACTATGGCTTTCATTAATAATAAGTTCTTTATGAACTTCGACCGGCAGAGCCTCAACATCGGGCGATTGGTGCGTGAGGCGGTGATCGATCTTGCCGCAAAGTACGACTTTGATACACAGAAAGTGACCGTAGAGGCGGATAACAGGGAGGAGCACATAGATGTGGCACTTCCACTGGGTATGTTGTTGACAATTTTCCTTTCGCGTCTCATGAGCCGGGTGAAAGCCGACGGATGTGAGTTGTCCATAATACTTCGCAGCAGAAAAAGATCAGCAGAACTGACGGTGGCTGGAAGCATGGCGAATATTTTTCACAGCGATTGTATTGCCAAGGAATTGGGGAATGAAGGGGAAATTATCAAAGCGCTGTTAGACCAGATGGGTGCCGAGTGCAAGGCCGTGGGCAAAGAGAACAGTGCGATTGCGATAGTGTTCTAAGTAGCACTGACCATCAATTATTGTGCGGAAAAGTGATCTGAAACACGGGGTATGGACTCTTCTGTAACGCGATTGTTCCGTTTAATTGAGAGGCGAGTATACGTATCATTTTAAGTCCGAGGGTCTGTGGATTGGAGAAGTCAACACTATCGGGAAAAGGTGCGCCGGTATTGTGTACTTGGAGGTGATAATTCTGGCTCGACTGCTTCATTTCAACCCCAAAAACCGGTGGCTCTTCGGTTGAAAAGCCGTACTTAAGTGCATTGGTGGCAATTTCATTTATAAGCAACCCGAGGGTGAGTGCTGTATCCGCCGGCAGTTCTATATCGTCAATATCCGTGTGAAATGTGATTTCTTTGTGTGACAGGGTTTTTAACAGTGAGCTGATAAGCTCGTCTAAATACTCATCTATTTTAACTAAGTCGAAAGATTCAGTGTTGTATAGTTTTTCATGAATAATACGAATGGCGTTGATCTGTTTTGAAATTTCATCGAAATCGGATTTGTTTTCCGGTTCAGGTTGTTTTAGATTGATCAGCGAGGTTAAGAGCATCAGGTTGTTCTTAATCCGATGGTTACTCTCTTTGAGCAGCGCCTCTCTTCTTTCTAAGTTTTTCTTGCTTTGGCTCTGCTTTTGTCGAATCGCTATGAATAGCGGGCGAAATTGAATCATTCCATACAGCATAAGAACCGAAATAGAAAGCGCCACGAGTTCGGATTCGAGTGCGCCGGTCGCCGGGCCGACCTCCGGGCGCAGCAGATTGTAAAGGCTCACTATTCTCCGAATCGTCATCAGCGTGATGGCCGATGCAATAAAAATCCACGGTTTATAATAGCCGGAGGTTTTGATCATCAACAGCGCAATGACGGCAGTTGCGGCTTGCAGCAGTATTGATAATGTCAGGATAAGCGATAATACGTTTTCATTCATATACTTTATAGCTATTATACCCTATTATATTGGTAAGTCAATATATAATATAAGATGTTTTACTCTAAAATATCAATTAATTAGCTACAGTCAATTGTTTACTTCAAGCGCCTCATCGAATTCCTCTAGTATCTTGTTTTGAAAGTCCTACTGCTCTGCCCGGATTGGCTCGCTTCCGGTCTCAGCAGAGTACTAACCGAGCACCTCAATGATGAAGTTCAAGTGATATGTCTAGGCAACCGCCCGGGTCAGCTCCGGTCACCGCGTTTCCTCCGTTGCATCGCCAATTTCTACCTGTACCTGTACCAAAAACCGGAAAGTGTCGTCAATTATTCTAAACGGTTTCGTTTTGTTCCTAATGGTCAGGTGAGCCATCTAAAAAAGGTATCGCTGTCAATTGGACTAATCAGGAACTCCTCGCTACTGTTCAGAATCGGATTAATTCTCCGTAGGTTTTATTGGACCGGTACCACTGTTTTAGATTGAGCTGCCGTTCGCTCAATACAGCGAGAGCCTACTATGTATGAAGAATATCACAGGCCTGTTCCTGTGAGAGTACCATCGCGGAGCTGATTTCTGTTAAAGGGATGCGGCGGCGGGCACCACTGGTCAAGTACATCACCAGGCCGATTGGAATAAACATGCCAAAGCCAGCCATGAGAATCCATATCTGCCGGAATGAACGCCGTGGTTTGAAAAATGCAGGAGCTTGGGGAGTCATAGGGGCCTTCTATCATCCTATTAGTCCCTATAAACCGCCCGGAATCAATGAGCCAATGCCGGTTCATCCCCGCGTATGCGGGGAACACATCATCACTGAGAGTGGTGATATCGATCTCCGCGGTTCATCCCCGCATATGCAGGGAACACTTCATCCTGCTCTTCCTGGGTCAGCTCGCCATCGGTTCATCCCCGCGTATGCGGGGAACACTAGGCCTTGGCGGCAAACTCCACAAAGCTCTGCGGTTCATCCCCACGTATGCGGGGAACACACATTATGATGCCGGCGAGATTATCGAGAGTATCGAAGCCGGGCTGGAGAGTTTCCATGAGGTGGCCGAGGTGTTGAACGGGAATGGGAGCGCTCGGTAGTTATAAGAATATTACTCAATGATTGAGTAATATTACTCAGTCGTTGAGTAATATTTACTTTTTGGGAATACAGGATTATACTTCTCGCATGAACCAAACCGAATATGAGCTGTACATAGTGCAGGACGTTCTCAACTCTCTGCGGAGGGAGAAGAACCTTATCCAGATTATTAGCGGGCCGCGGCAGGTAGGAAAGTCGACCGCCGCTCTGCAGATAGGCGAAAAATGGTCGGGCACGCTTCGTTATGCATCTGCCGATACCGCAGTTCCTCCGGGGCCGGAATGGATTCGGCATCAATGGCAGTTAGCACGTCATGTGGGGGATGAGAAACCGCTGCTGGTCATCGACGAAGTTCAGAAGGTTGCCGGTTGGAGCGAGGAGGTCAAGTCACTCTGGGATGAGGACAGGCGGACCGGGAAAAACATCCGCGTGCTTCTGCTCGGATCCTCAGCACTGCTGATGCAGAAGGGACTGTCCGAATCGCTGAGTGGAAGATTTTTCCTGCATCGTCTCGGACACTGGCAGTTTTCTGAAATGTCGCAGGCTTTTGGTGTGAGTCTTGATGAGTGGATATACTTTGGAGGCTATCCCGGTACGGTTCCTTTTTTCGAGCAGGAGCAGCAGTGGACAGCGTATGTGCGCGACTCGCTGATCGAGACAGTGCTGTCAAGAGATGTGCTGCAGATGCAGAGTATAGCCAAGCCGGCGCTTCTTCGGCACTTGTTTATGCTGGCCACTGCCTATCCTGCACAGATCCTCTCCTACAACAAGATGCTCGGGCAGCTGACCGATGCCGGCAACACCACCACACTGGCCCACTATGTACGCCTGTTACACACGGCATTTCTACTTTCAGGGCTTGAGCTGTTCAAAATTGGCCAGAGGCCTAAACGCGGCAGTAGTCCTAAACTGGTCCTGTGGAACAATGCTCTATCGAACGCCGTATCGGGTAAGGGATTTGAAAATGCGAAAAGTGATTCCGAAGAGTGGGGCCGCTTAGTCGATAATGCGGTCGGCTCCGCCCTGCTTAACCAACTTCAGGGTGCCCCGTACGAGCTTTACTATTGGCGCCGAAAGGGAGAAGAGGTCGATTACGTCTTGCACACACCCTCCGCAACCTGGGCCATAGAGGTAAAATCTTCGCGGATGAAGAACCCG
>CAZAMY010000331.1:0-3772 GCA_964485995.1 uncultured Sediminispirochaeta sp. | reverse complement strand
GTATATATTGACGGACCTGTGCAGTACCATCAGAAGCAGGAGCGGATTGCCGGCTGTCGTAAGGCCATAGAGCAGTATTCCGGTATTGAGTTGTTCGAAGTAGAGGCTGATGGATGGATTCCCGAAACCGCGAAAGCGGCCTTTACCCGCTTTCTGCAGAACCACGGATCTGCAGATGCAGTCCTGGCGGCGAACGATGTGATCGCCTCCGGTGTAGCCCAGGCGTGTCATGAGGCCGGCATACAGGTGCCCGGACAAATAAGCATTGTTGGTGCCAAAAACACTATACTCAGCACCAGTATCAACCCGCAACTCTCCAGTATCGATTACCACTTCGATCATATCGCCAGAATTGCCGTACGGAGAATGCTCTATAGAGTTGATGAAAAAGAAGTGGTGCCTACAAAGGTAGAGTTTGCCGGTAGTCTGGTTGAAAGGGATTCGAGCAGGGGTAGAAATGACTAAGATTGAGCTGAGTCCGCAGGCAAGACGGCTGCATGAAGGTTCCCTCTTCGTGGATGTGCACAACCATTTTATGTTTGAGTACGCCATCCGTGAAGCTCTCGGGCAGCCCGAAATATTCGATACCTGGTATGCGCCGGTATTGCGCCGGGGCGGCATCAATGTGATTGCCACCTCCGTAGGCGGAAACTCTCCCTGCGTATGCAACCTGACGGATAACCTCGTGCACGGTTCGCTCGAGCAGATAGATATGCTGCGGCGGGCGGAGGCCCGCAGTCATACCTTTCGTATCTGCCATACTGCAGTTGAAGTCGAGCAGGCAGCGGCGGAAGGTAAAATTGCGGTAGTATTGGCGATGGAGGGAGCCCGTGCGCTCGAGGGGTTGGAGGATGAAGAGAGCCTGGTTATGCTGCGCAGCTTTTACCGCCTCGGACTGCGGGTCGTATGCATAGTCGGCGGCGGGCGGACCCGTTTTGGAGACGGAATGGGCGAAGACCGAGCCCAGGCCGGATTAACCAGCTTCGGTGTGAAGCTGGTTGAGGAGATGAACCGGCTGGGCATGCTGGTTGATCTTACACATATGACCGACCGCACCTTTTTCGACACGCTGGAGGTGAGCAATCGTCCGGTAGTGGTTTCTCACATCGGTGTACAGGCTGTCTGCCCCAATCCGAATAATCTGAGTGATGCTCGTATTCGGGCGATTGGGCAAAACGGCGGAGTTATCGGCATGGAAATGGTTAAAACCGAGATCAAATGGAACTATCAGGAACACGGTGAGCCGGTAACCTGGAAAGATGTAATCAAACACATCGACCATATTGCGGAGTTAATCGGAACCGATCATATCGGGCTCGGATTGGATTATGACCATTTTTCATTGGTAGATAACATTCACCGGGCGATGTGTCCGGGCCCCGGCTCCATAGAGGGTTTTTACACGGGGGTTCCGGAAAGCAATCATATGCTGGATGAACCGAACAATCTGGCCGAGAGCTGGATGATTACCGAATATCTGCTGCAGCACGGGTACTCCGAGCATGATGTGAAAAAAATACTCGGCGGGAATATGCTGCGCTTGTTTCGGGAGACGCTGGCATGAGACTGGTTTTTGATGCACATCAGGAAATGCTCGATGAGTTCGTTTACAGTTTTATTCTGAACGAAGAGGCTGTGCTCAGGGGTACCCGTTCGCTCTTTGATGAGGTCTATCTGCCGGTGCTCAAGAAGCAGGGTGTGAAGTTTGTAAATATGGCAGTCGGCGGCGACCATGTTGCCCAGGTACTGTACAGTGCTTCGGACTATCGCTTCTGGGACGCCCACAAGAAGCTGGACGCGCTGCTGTCGGAACTGGAGACCGGCTGCCGCTCATTTATTCTCTGCAGAACGATAGCTGATATCGAGCAGGTACTGCACAGCGATGCAATTGGTATTTTCGCTACTCTAGAGGGCGGACGTCCGCTGCAGGGAAAGCCCAATCTAAATCTGTTATCGAATTTGCGGAGCTTATACCGGGCCGGGGTGCGGGGGTTGCAATTGACCGGAAATGGGCGCAACCGCCTGGCCGACGGAGTGGGGCAGCGCCGCACTCGTGGACGCTTGACCAATTTTGGGGTGCAGGTGGTGAAAGAAGCTGACCGTCTTGGTATTCTGCTTGATTCGGCGCAGCTTTCTGACAGCGGCTTTTTTGACCTGGCTGAAGTAACCGACAATCCGGTCATCGACTCGCACTCCTGTGCGGCTGCAGTCTGTCCGCACCCCCGCAATATCAGTGATGACAGAATCAGGCAAATTGCTCAGAAGGGCGGAGTGGTAGGTCTGAGTTTTCTGTCGGCCCTGGTAGGTAGCCCGGCGGGGACTTGCGCGGAGCCCGCCCCGAAAGACCCTTCAACACAAGATCTGCTGCGGCATCTCGACCATATCATCGAGATCGCCGGAATAGAGCATGTAGCATTTGGTCCCGACTACAGTGCGTACAAGACGCCGGTTGAGCGAGAGCTGTTGCAGGGCTATGCCAACCGTGGCCCCTATTTCTGTCAGTTTGACAAGCTCACACCAATGCAAAGCGAAAAGTATCCGGGATGGATTGAAGGCGTGTATTACGGAATTCGGAAGAGTGATTATATTTCCGGACCTCATACGCATGAGGAGTTCCCCCAGATTATTGATGCGTTGAATGCACACGGGTTGAGTGTGGAAGAAATAGATAAAGTGCTCGGGGCAAATATGCTGCGGGTCTACAAGGAGGTGCTGGGGCGAGCATATCAGTAGGAATTACAGCTTGTATTTGCATACGTATACTGATAAAAAAATATAGACATTTCCTCGAAATGCGGGCCTTGAATGAATGATTCACGGCTAAAACGGGTAAATACTGTGTTTTTCAAGAATTAAATAGAGTTTTACTGAAAATTTGACATCATTTTTTTCTTGACACCTCAATAAACTGGGGCTAAACTTTTAGAAAGATGAATACGTATTCTTACTATAATGAGGGGAATAGGCGGTCTTCCTGAGCATTACTGCAGGGAAGGGACGCTAAAATATAAGGAGGAGAAAATGAAAAAACTGTTTACGATTTTTATGACGATCGTGATAGTGCTTACGATGGTAGTGGTAGTGGGTTGCCAAAAGGAAGCAGAAGAGGCGAAAGCTGAAGAGTCAGCCTCTGAAGCAAAGGATATGGCGATTGAAGCACCATCAGAAAGTGTGTCTATCGACATGATCGGTTGGGCCTTTCCTATTACAGAGTATTATGCAGATGAGCTTAAGAAGATGAATGCGGTCGAGAACCTTGAGGTAAACACCCAGCTTCTCGACTCGGCCAGTGCCCAGGAACAGGTGCGCCTGGCCCTTTCAGGCGGAAAGGAGTCTCCCTACGCCATAGTTCATGCATCCAACTCCCAGATGAACGAGTGGGGTTTCAATGGCTGGCTCATGCCATTGGATGATCTTATCGAAAAGTACAGTGACGAGTACGATCTTGATGATATTCCTCAAAACATGTGGGATGCGGCGACGATAAACGGCAAGGTTATGGGAATACCTATTACTTCCAATACCTTCCAGTTGATCTATCGTGAGGATCTCTTCGAAAAGCATGGAATCGATGTTCCAGAAACCTACGAAGAAGTTATCAGCGCTGCCCAAAAACTCAAGGAAAATGAGTCAAGTATAAATGTCCCCTTTACAATGAATCTCCACGCAGGCTGGGCATGGGAAATCGAGTTTCTTCATTTTATCCGCGCCTTCGGTGGTAACTACATCAACGATGATAACACCTGTGCCTTTAACAGCGAAGCGGGTGTAA
>CAZAMY010000330.1:0-3791 GCA_964485995.1 uncultured Sediminispirochaeta sp. | reverse complement strand
AAGTCCGGCCAGCTTGGCAACATGCAGCCCGTACGAATGGCCGGCGTTGCCTTCGCGCACCTTCTTCAGAAACACAATCTCCCCCTGGTCCTCCTTTACCTCGAGAAACAGGTTGATAATCGAATCGCTTTCCAGCGCAGTGAGTTCGTGGTAGTGGGTGGCAAAGAGGGTTTTAGCACGCTGCTGCAGGAGGTATTCACTCACCGCCCAGGCAATCGACAGACCGTCATGGGTACTGGTTCCACGGCCGACCTCGTCCATAATAACCAGACTCTGTTCGCTTGCCGAATGCAGGATATAGGCAGTTTCGTTCATCTCTACCAGGAAGGTGGATTCTCCGCGGGCAAGATTGTCCGAGGCCCCTACTCGGCAGAAAATCCGGTCCACCAGACCAATGTCCGCCTCTTCGGCCGGAACAAAGGAGCCGATCTGCCCCAGCAGGACTATCAGGGCGGATTGCCGCAGAAAGGTCGACTTACCGGACATATTCGGTCCGGTAATCAAGGCAAAACTATTACCCGACGAATCGAGCTGCATCGAGTTGGGAATAAAGGATCCGGGAGCATCGTGATATTCTACCACCGGATGTCGTCCCGCTTTAATATCGATGGTGGTGCTTCTGTTCAGATTAGGTTTTCGCCATCCGTGCACGGTGGCCGCATAGGCCAGACTCTGCAGACAGTCGAGTGCACCCACGCTTTTCGAAACGGCCAACAGCTGATCGATATACGTGCGTACTTGACTGCGGAGGCTCAAAAACAGCTCTTTCTCCAGCTCGACAATTTGTTCGGCGGCATTGTTCAGGCGCTCCTCCAACTCGTTCAGACGGTTGGTAGTGTAACGCTCGCTGCCTACCAGGGATTGGCGCCGGATAAAGTGTTCCGGCACCCGGTCGAGGTTGGATTTGGTTACTTCGAGAAAATGGCCGATTATTTTGTTGTACTTAATTTTCAGGTTTTGAATTCCCGATTCCTGCCGCTCGCTCCCGAGGTATTCCTCCAGAACCCGGGTACTATTCTGTTTTAGTTCGCGCAGTTCGTCGAGTTGACTGCTGTAGCCGGCTCGAATAAGGCGCCCTTCGTTCAGATAAATGGAGGGGTCTTCATGGATAGAATTTTCCAGCAGTTCGATGAGCTCGTCGATCGTTGCATAGTCGAACGACGCATCGTCCAGCTTTTCGAGCGCCGCCTCCGGCGGCAGGAGCTGTGAAAGCTCGCGTACCTGCTCCAGGGAGTGTCGGATGGCCAGCAGGTCTTTCGCATGCGCCTTTTCCAGGGCTATCCGCGAGGTGAGCCGCTCAATGTCCCGGACTCCCGCCAGGCGGCTGCGCAGCTGAGAAAGTGTCATCTGGTCTTTATAAAACAGCTCGACCAGGTTCAACCGCTGTTCCAGCGGCTCCAGATCGCGTAGAGGGTGCAGCAGACGGCTGCGCAGTGTGCGGGCGCCCATAGCCGTCCGGGTGTGATCAATGACCTCCAGCAGCGTATAACTGCGGCTGCGATCGCTCATATTGGCCACCAGCTCGAGGTTCTTCTGCGTGGCTTCGTCGATGCCCACATAAGTCTGGGACTGAATGCGGCGAATGCCTCTGATGTGAGCGGCCGCATGTTTTGAATTCTCTTCTATGTATTCAAACAGTACTCCGCAGGCGCTCAGAGCCGCATCGTTCTCTTCGAAACCGAAGCCTTTCAGGTTTTGTACGCCAAAAAAGCGCAGAAGGTGTTCATAGGAACCGGAGGCGTCGAAGGTCCAGTCGGGATAACGGTTGAGAACGATGTGGCTCTTGCCGTCGAAAAAGCGGGCCAGGGCCTCGCGCTGTTCCAGCAGCGACTCCTGCAGCAGCACTTCGGTCGGGTCGAGGCGGCTCAGCTCCTCGCGCAGCAGTTCGTCATTCGGCTGAAAGGGAAAATCGCGCACGGCGCATTCACCGGTGGATATGTCGATATAGCAGAGGGCAATTCCGTGGGAGTACGATCCGATCGAAACCAGATAGTTGTTCTTGTGCTGATCGAGGTACTCCTCTTCGGTAATAGTGCCGGGGGTGACGATTTCGATTACCTCCCGCTCCACGATCCCCTTGCCCTTCTCGGGGGCGGTGGTCTGTTCGCAGATGGCAATCTTCTTGCCGGCCCGCAGCAGACGCGGTATATAGGAGTTGGCGGCGTGATACGGAATACCGCACATGGGGATCCCGTTACGCTTGGTCAGCGTGAGGTTGAGCAGATGGGATACCTCTTTGGCGTCCCGGTCGAACATTTCATAGAAGTCGCCGAGGCGAAAAAAGAGGATCGCATCGCTGTTTTGCGATTTAATCCTCTTGTACTGTTGCATCATCGGGGTCTGATCAGCCATATATGCCTCGAAGGGTATTAGCGGCGCAGATATTCGAGTACTTTGTCGGTAATTTCAACCTCGTAGTTGTAGTAGAGAATATTCGGATCCTTTTTGCGCAGTACTATCGAGTAGCCTTCGGTCTCGGCCACATACTCTACAGCTCGCAAAATCTCCTTGGAAAAATCGGAAGAGGTCAACAGATTGCTTTTCTTGTTTTCAATCCGCTCGCTCATGATGCGGTTGTACTCTTTCAGATACTCCTGTTTGTTAAGGATCTCCTCTTCCAGCTGCAGGACCTTTTTGTCATTGTTGTCCTCCTGCGCTTCGAGTTTCTGCTGTTGCAACTGATTGATAGCTTCGCGCTGTTCTTTGATGGTTTCTTCGGTCTTTTCGATCATCTGATCGATTTCCCGCCAGGCGGCGGACTCCTGAAAGTAGTCCGACACTATCTTGGTCAGATCGATTACCCCGACCATAGTCAGTTTCGCTGCGCCGGCGAAACTGACGAATACTAAGAATATCACTGCTGCCAGTGCAATTTTTTTCACGGCTTGTCCTCCTACATGAGATCGATGTTGATGGTCAGCACCAGGCGCCAGCCGGATGTTTCATCTTCAGGGTCACTGAAGATCGGCCCGCCTTCCCAGATTACATTACCATCGTTATCAAGTTTAAACAATTTAGTCAAATATAGGCCCAGCGGCAAGTTCGGTATGGTAAACCGTATTCCTCCACCGTAGCTGAAGTAGTAGTTCTCCGGAGAATCCGAGATAAGGCCGAACTCGGAACGGTCTTCCCAGAAACCGGTGGAACGGAAAAAGATATCCGACCACAGCACCTGTTCGGCAATCGGAATACGGAATTCGAGCCAGTTGTCCCACATCGCCTCGCCGTTGAACATGCGCGGCCACCCGCGGGCGATGTTCATACCGTCGGTGTACAGCAGATAGCTTGTGCTCGCTTCGATCCCGGTGGTCCAGTTGCCCTCGTTGTTGTAAAACTGCGGGAGAATGAACGAAAGCGAACTGTGTAGAACAAAAACGGTTTTGAGGTTCCAGTTATCCAGTACCGGAATATCCAGCAGGGTGTGAAAGAACTCGCCTTTGGTCTGAGTTTTCACGTAGTGGCTGACACCGCCCAGCAGGCCACCACCGTAGGTGAGGGTCTGTCCGAAGTAGTAGCCTTTGGATGGGGCGAAAATGAAATCGCGGGTATCCCAGTACACCCTGGACCACCAGCGGTTGTTGAAGCGCCACTGGTTGAGGTTGTCCCGGACCGCTGGGTTGTAAGGCCGGTAAATACCGGCGTCGTAGTCGATGTAAGAGAGGCCGGTACGTACACCGGTTGAGGTGCCGAGTCTTCCGCGGCCCAGCAGCCAGGTGTAGCCGGTTGATACGCCGGTGGAGAACTCCCATTCGTCGTATTCCATCAAATAGGCGTCATCAATAGTCTCGCCG
>CAZAMY010000329.1:0-3810 GCA_964485995.1 uncultured Sediminispirochaeta sp. | reverse complement strand
CTCCCGGTTTGATGGGAAGGCTTTTTACAGTGCTGTAATACTTTTTCTCTTCATCGGGAGATTGCTGTACCCAGACTTCTCCCTTGGCCACTAAAAATATTGAACCACCCT
This sequence comes from uncultured Sediminispirochaeta sp., assembly GCA_964485995.1. Lineage (GTDB taxonomy): Bacteria > Spirochaetota > Spirochaetia > DSM-16054 > Sediminispirochaetaceae > DSBN01. Next base: position 3,699 of record CAZAMY010000329.1, on the reverse strand, counting down.
CATTCAAAAAGGGAATCAGGTGGGCACTGACCGTCAGATTCTCTCCCTCGAGGGTTATTGAGACGGATTTTCCCGATACTGTTATTTTGCGGCTTTTCGTATTCCATATATTTTCACGGTCTTTCCCGATCAACCGGGCATGGATCTGCACCTCCAGCGCCTTGTCCTGAAGATATCGCAGCGCCTCTTGCAGTTCCTCAGTCGAGTTACCCGCTTGCTGCGAAAACACAGGCTGCAGCAGCCCCAAGAAGATCAGCAGTGCCGGAAAAACTGCGCTGAATTTCACTCGCCTTCACTCCTCCTGTAGTCTGCCGCCCGCAGCAGTTGCGGTTCTCCGGTGACCTGAATTTTAGAAGAACTCGGCAACTGGATTTTAACCTCGATCGCTGCGCCTTGATCACTCAAGAAGCGAACCAGCTGTTCCAGCTCGGGCATGGTATTCGCCGGGGAAGCGAAATCGGAGGGTACTTCGGGGATTGATTCAATGGTTTCATCCGACTGCATCGCTACCGGCACCATCTGCTGTTCCGCAGCGAAAGGGTTGAACAGGAGTGTGAGCACCAGCACAAGCACTGCCGCTGCCACGCCCGCAAGCACTGGCATGGGCACCTGCAGCCTTCGATGCCAGAAATCCTGAACTCTTTCCCGGCGCGTATGCCGCTGAATTTCTCTCCACACCCGTGCCTTTCTCTCGCTGTTCTCAACGACATCTTCAGCCGGCGAGTTGCTGGTCGCAGTAAAAAGCTCCTGAAGCGCTGTGTATTCGGCAGCGGCTGTGCGGCACCGTTCGCACTTATCGATATGGTTCCTTACATCTGTATACAGCTTCTCCTGCAATTCGCCGTCTACATACGCTGAAATAATTTGATCATCATAACACATGTGCTTCCTCCTCCTTCAGGAGAGTTCCCAGCATGATGCGGGCCCGGTGGACACGCACTTTCACATTGTTCTCAGTTATATGCAGCACCTTCCCGATTTCGTAGTACGACAGATTTCCATATTCCTTGAGAACAATCACCGAACGAAGACTTTCTGGAAGGCGTTCCACTGCGCGATGAACGAGTTTTTCCGTCTCGCTGCGCATTAAGAGCTCTTCTCCATTGCGCTCATGGGGTTTTGGCTCGAAAGAATAGCGTTCAAGCGCCGATCTTTCCCGTTTTTTACGTTTGTAATAGTTGAAAGAGAGATTTTTTGCGACACGAATCAGCCAATAGCGGGCCTGATCCGTCGACGGGAATGGGATCGTTCGGTGATAGAATCGGATAAACGCCTCCTGGCAGATGTCCTCTGCCACATCTACATCCAGCGTTATATGATATGCAACCCTGACGATGGCGTTAAACGTCTTATCATACACCGCTTGAAATGCTTCCGGGTCATTACTGTATATCTTCATACTGTAAACAACACTTATACCCGATTGTTACACTTTTTTCTTCCATACCGTCCCTTTGGCTGTATCTTTTAGCTCGATACCTTTCTCGAGTAGCTCATCGCGGATCTGATCGGCCCGCCCAAAGTCTTTATTTGCCCGGGCCTCTTCCCGCTCCTTTATGAGCTTCTCGGTTTCTGCATCAATCGACTGTTCAGCTTCGACTTCCGGCAGCTTCAGCCCCAATACGCGGTCCATGTCGAAGAGTACGGCCAGCTTATCCGCGGGTGGGACGGCCTCATCCTTCACCAGAGTCCACACTACCGACAAGGCTTTCGGCACATGCAGATCGTTGCTTACATGCTCCCGGAACGCCTCCAGGTAGCCGCCGGCCGTATCCCCGATATTTTCCAGGGCAGTTACCGCCTCGGTGGAGTTTCGCAGCTCCCGGACCTTATCGACCAAATTGAGCCGAGCTTTACGGGCGGCGTCCAGTGAATCGAAGGTGAACTGCAGCTGCGACCGGTAGTGGCCTCCCAGACAGAAGTAGCGGTAGTCCAGAGGTTCGTAACTCTCCTCCTGGAGGGTTCGCAAGGTAATGAAATTACCCTTCGATTTGGCCATTTTATGCTGCCCCATCACCAGGAACTCGCCGTGCACCCAAAAATTGACCCAGGTTTTGCCGGAGGCGCTCTCCGACTGGGCGATCTCATTGGTGTGATGCACATTGATATGATCTACTCCGCCGCAGTGAATATCGAACTGCTCGCCGAGATAACGCATACTCATAGCCGAACACTCGATATGCCAGCCGGGATATCCGGTTCCCCAGGGCGAGTCCCAGGTCATGGCCTGGTTTTCGAACTTCGAGCGGGTAAACCAGAGCACAAAGTCGCGGGGGTTTTTTTTGTTACTGTCGACTTCAATGCGGGCTCCGGACTGTAGATCCTGTGAATCTAGCCGGGCGAGTTTTCCATACTCAGGGAAGGTATCGATACTGAAGTACACATTTCCACCGGATTCATAGGTATGACCGTTCTTTTCAATCTTCTTTATCAGCCCGATCATATCTCCTATGTGGTCGGTTGCATTGCAGGTGATAGTGGGCCGGACAATATTCAGATTATCTATATCCAGGAAAAAAGCCTCAGTGTAGAACTTGGCAATATCCCATACCGATCGGCCGGATTCCCGGGAACTTTTTACCATTTTGTCTTCGCCCTGGTCCGCATCATCGGTAAGATGCCCGACATCAGTGACATTCATGACATGCTCGACTTCATATCCTACATACTCCAGTACGCGTCGCAGCACATCCTCGAATACATACGTACGGAGATTCCCGATGTGAGCGTAGTTATACACAGTGGGGCCGCAGGTGTACAGCTTCGCCTTGCCGGGTTCGACTGTATAAAAGTCTTCAATCTTTCTGCTCATGGTATTGTACAAACGAAGTTTCATGTGAAGCCCCCAAAAACTGTTATTACCGGTAGAAAAGCCGGCCGCTTTCACTTATTATAATCTGCGTGGGTATTAATGTAGGAGATATACTAAAAAAAATCAACATAAAGGGAGAGGTGAAATCGAACGAACCGATGAGTCTTCACACCTCTTTTAAAATCGGCGGACCGGCCGACATCTATGCCGTCCCTGTGGCTGACAGCGATGTCGTACAGGTTGCAGGGGTAGCCCGGGCCGAAGAGGTTCCCTTGTTCGTACTTGGCGCCGGAGCAAACATTCTGGTGGCCGACAGAGGTATCCGCGGAATTGTGATGGACATGTCGGAGTTCGCTTCAATCGAGGTACACGCGACACAGGTTCAGTGCGGCGCGGGTGCAGAAATGAGCCGGGTAGTAGAGGCCGCGGCGCAGCACGATCTCAGCGGCTTAGAGTTTATTTATAAGATGCCGGGAAGTGTCGGCGGATCGTTGTGGATGAACGCCCGCTGCTACGGGACCTCATTAGGGGAAGTCACGGGTACCGTCCATTTTCTGGATGAGGCGCTATCCCGCCGGAGCCTCGAACTGCCGGATCCGCGCTTTGCCTACAAAAAATCCCCCTTCCAGGCAAGCAATGGTATACTGTTATACGCGGAGTTTCGGCTGCAGCCCGGCGAAAGCGAAGCGATCTGGAAACGCATGTACGAAGTTGCGGAGGACCGCCGCACCAAAGGCCATTTCGAGTATCCCTCGGCCGGTTCGGTCTTCAAAAACAACCGTAGCTTCGGCCAGCCGAGCGGAAAAATTCTGGATGAGCTGGGACTGCGCGGACTGGCATATGGTGGTGCACAAATCGCACCCTTTCATGCCAATATTATCATAAAC
>CAZAMY010000328.1:0-3813 GCA_964485995.1 uncultured Sediminispirochaeta sp. | reverse complement strand
TCGTGTACCTGCGGCCGGAGACCGCCCAGGGTATTTTTGTAAACTTCAAGAACGTGGTGCAGACCAGCCGGGTAAAAGTCCCCTTCGGGATTGCCCAGGTAGGCAAGGCCTTCCGCAACGAGATCACCACCAAGAACTTCATTTTCCGCACACTCGAGTTCGAACAGATGGAGATGCAGTTTTTCGTGAAACCGGGGGACGATCAGGAGTGGTTCGAGTACTGGAAGAACGAGCGTATCAACTACTATGAAAAGCTGGGTATCCGCAAAGATAAACTGCGCTTCCACCAGCACGGACCGGACGAATTGGCCCATTACGCGAAAGACGCCTTCGATATCGAATTCTATTTTCCCATGGGCTGGCAGGAGCTGGAGGGAATCCACTCCCGTACCGATTTCGACCTCGGGCGCCATGCAGAGTATTCGAAGAAGGATCTGACCTACCTAGACGACCAGACCCGCGAACGCTATGTACCCTATGTAATCGAGACTTCGGCCGGGCTGACCCGCTCGGTACTGATGGTGCTCTCGGATGCCTACGAGGAGCAGCAGTTGGAGGGAGGTGACACCCGGACGGTAATGCACTTTCATCCGCTGGTGGCGCCGGTGACTGTGGCGGTTCTGCCATTGGTGAAGAAAGACGGCATTGCCGATCTGGCTAAGAGCATCGAAAAAGAGCTGCGCGAAGATTACTCGACCTTCTATGATCAGAGCGGGGCTATCGGCCGCCGCTATCGCCGGCAGGATGAGATTGGAACTCCCTTTTGCATCACCGTGGACTACGACACCAAAGAAGACAACACCGTTACCATCCGCTACCGCGACTCCATGCAGCAGGAGCGCATCCCGGTGACGGAGATCGCTCAGAAAATTCGCGAAGAAATAAAGAACTACAGGAGAGACTAAGTATGGCATCAGGATTGGCAGACATACAGGAGCGCGGCTTTTTACAGCAGTGTACCGATATTGATCGTTTAGAGGAGGTAATGAGCAGCGAGCGCGTCAGCTTTTATGTCGGAGTTGACCCCACCGCCCGCAGCTTGCACATCGGCCATATGGTGCCCTTCTACGCTATGGCGCACCTGCAGAAACACGGCCACCGCCCGATCTTAGTGGTCGGCGGCGGAACTGGTTTGATCGGTGATCCCTCCGGAAAAACCGAAATGCGCAAGATCATCAGCCTGGAGGAGATCCGGGAAAATGAGAAAGCGATCAAGTGGGGTGCCTCGAAGCTGCTCGACTTCTCCGAAGGCCGCGGACTTGTGGTAAACAACTACGACTGGCTCGGCGGGCTTAACTATATCGAGTTTCTGCGGGATATCGGCCGGCACTTTTCGGTGAACCGGATGCTGACCTTCGAGGCGTATAAGCAGCGCCTCGAGCGGGGACTCTCCTTTATCGAGTTCAACTACATGCTGCTGCAATCCTATGACTTCCTCATGCTCAACCGGGAATACGGCTGTAAGCTGCAGGTTGGGGGCGACGACCAGTGGGGGAATATCGTCAGTGGAGTTGAACTGATCCGCCGAATGGACAGCAACGAGTCATTCGGACTCACTTTTCCGCTCATTACCCGGGCCGACGGAAAGAAGATGGGTAAATCCGAACGGGGGGCTATCTTCCTTGATCCGGAGCTCTGTTCTCCTTACGAGTTCTTCCAGTACTGGCGGAATGTGAATGATGCCGATGTGGTCCGTTTTCTGAAGATGTTTACCTTTCTGCCGATGGATGAGATCGCAGAGCTGGCCAAATTGAAGGATCAGCAGATCAATAAAGCCAAAGAGCGGCTGGCCTGGGAACAGACCAAGATCATCCACGGAGAAGAGGAGGCCAATAAGGCCCTGGAAGCCTCTACGGCTGCTTTTTCATCGGGAGGTTCCGCCGACCGCGACGCCATCCCGGCCCTGGAGATAGACCCCTCCGAGCTGGATGCCGGTATCAACGTATTGGATCTGTTCGCCCGTACTAATCTGTGCGCCTCGAAAAGCGAGGCCCGCCGGCTGGTGAGCCAGGGCGGAGCCCGGATCAACGACCGCAAAGTGGAGGATATCGAAGAGAACATCGACTCCTCCGAGCTGGTCGACAAGGAGCTGCTGTTGCGGGCGGGCAAGAAGAGATATTTTAGAATAACTTTAAAGTGAAGGAGGGACGTATGAGACGTTGTGTCACAGTCGTCCTTATTGCAGCGCTGCTGTTTACAGGTGCCGTACTGCACCTAACAGCACGCGGTATGCAGGAGGTTGAGGAAACCGAGACGGTAGAACCTATCACCGTGCAGGCCGCTTCCCTGAAGGGGCCCTCCGGTTTCGGTATGATTAAGCTATTCGAGGACAAGCCCGATTTAGGGCCGAATGCCGATTCTGAGTTTAAGGTGTTGCCTTCGCCCAAGGCGATTATTGCCAGAGTTGCCGGGGGGGAAGTAGATTTTGCAGTCCTGCCGGCCAATATGGCGGCTAAAATGTATACCGCCGGTCCGGGCTATAAGCTGGGCGGCGTGGTCGGTATGGGAGTGCTGCATGTACTCAGCCGCGACCCGGCAGTGCAAGACTGGGAAGATCTGCAGGGCAAAGAGGTCCATTCGATCGGCAAGGGAGCCACGCCGGATCATCTGTTGCGTTACCTCTTAACGCAGCACGGCCTCGATCCGGATGAGGATGTGGATATCAATTTCTCTGTCAGCAGCGGACCGCAGCTGGCACAGTTGCTGATTGCGGGTAAAATCGACACCGCAGTGCTTCCCGAACCTTTTGTCACCATGGTAAGCGCAAAAACCGAGCAAGTCCGCCAGGTGCTCAACTTTCAGACCACCTGGCAGGAAGTGCGCGGCAGTGATTCCACTTACCCGATTACTGTTGTGGTCGTGAAGCCGGGGCTGGTAGAAGCGCGGCCGGAGCTGGTAGAGCGGTTTCTGGCGGCTTATGCCGATTCAATTGAGTGGGTAAACGACAACCCGGCTGAAGCGGCCGAATTGATCGGGAAGTACGATGTGATGCCGGCCGCTCTGGCGAAACCGGCCATTCCGAACTGTAACCTCAGGTTTATCCGTTCGGCCGAAGCGCGGCCAGTTATGGAGAATTACTTAGAGGTCCTGTTGGACTTCAATCCCGCCTCTGTAGGCGGGCAGCTGCCGGATGACGGTTTTTACCTCTCAAACTAGTGCGACCCGGTAAAAGGTTTAGTTTTTGAAACCGGCCCCGTGGTACAGATCGCAGCGCATCCACCTCATATCTATCCTGGCAGTTACCATACTGCTGGGGATGTGGTGGATGGCTGCGGTCATTATTGATGCATCCATCATCTTGCCGGCCCCGCCCAAGGTGGCTCTCGAGCTGGTCGATCTGGCCCGGAGCGGCGATTTCTGGGTCTCCGTGTGGCTGACGGTAGTCAGGGGAGTCATCGGTTTTTTTATCTCTCTGACCATTGGGACAGTGGTCGGAATAGCCGCCGGGCTGTATCTGCCGCTGCATGCCCTGTTCAAGCCGCTTATCGCAGTTATCCGCACCACGCCGATTATGTCGGTTATTCTGATAGCCCTCTTGTGGTTCAAAACCGGCACCGTACCAATTTTCTCTTCGTTCCTGATAGCCTTTCCGGTGATTACCCAGAACATTATCATCGGAATTCGCCAGACCGATCAAAAGCTGCTGCAGATGGGCCGGGCCTACGGGCTGGGGGCTGCGCGCCGGCTTATCCACATCTCGATTCCTTCGGTAGTTCCATACCTGATATCCGGTGCGCAGACTGCCCTGGGGCTGACCTGGAAGGTCGTGGTGGCCGCCGAAGTCTTGAGCCTGCCGAACTGGGGCGTCGGCAG
>CAZAMY010000327.1:0-3816 GCA_964485995.1 uncultured Sediminispirochaeta sp. | reverse complement strand
TTGATCTTCAGCTGAGTCTCCCGGTGTTCGCTCTGCAGATACCCCTGACTCCACACCTCATCGGTGCAGATAACCACCCGTCGGAATTGGTACATGTACCACATGAGGGCCGATACAATCAGAATGACAGAAAACACAGCTATCAGAGTCGTCCGCAGTTTAGAATTAAGTCTGTCCGGGTTCATCTATACTAGCCTTGACCCCTCTTCAGCAGATCGTTAGAGTGTAGCATATAAAATGAAAGGAGAGGAGTATGTACTCATACAAAAGTCTCGGTCTAGTAAATACTAAGGACATGTTTCAAAAAGCCGTAAAAGGCGGGTATGCAATTCCTGCATACAACTTCAACAACATGGAGCAGCTGCAGGCAATCATACAGGCCTGTGTCGAAACCAAATCACCTGTAATCCTGCAGGTATCGGCGGGCGCTCGGAAGTACGCCAATCAGACGATGCTGCGATTCATGGCTCAGGGTGCGGTGGAGTACGCCAAAGAGCTCGGAATGAACATCCCGATCGCTCTCCACCTGGACCACGGTGATTCCTTTGAAATTTGCAAGGACTGTATCGACAGCGGTTTTTCATCGGTAATGATCGACGGATCCCATCACCCCTACGAGAAAAACGTCGAGCTGACCAAGAAAGTGGTCGACTACGCCCATTCTCAGAACGATTATGTGACCGTCGAGGGTGAGTTGGGAGTTCTGGCCGGCATTGAGGACGATGTAGTAGCCGAAGAGTCCCACTACACCCAGCCGGAAGAGGTAGAAGACTTCGTTAAGAAAACCGGTGTAGACAGCCTGGCCATTTCCATCGGAACCAGCCACGGTGCCAACAAGTTCACTCCCGATCAGTGCACCCGAAATGAGGATGGAATCCTGATTCCTCCCCCGCTGCGCTTCGATATTCTCGAAGAGATCGAAAAGATCCTGCCCGGTTTCCCGATCGTCCTGCACGGTTCCTCTTCGGTACCGGTCGAATATGTGAATATAATCAATAAATACGGCGGCGCAATGAAGGATGCGGTGGGTATTCCCGAGGAACAGCTGCGCAAAGCCAGTAAATCGGCGGTGTGCAAGATCAATATCGACTCCGACGGACGGCTTGCCATGACTGCAGCCATTCGCCAGGTTATGGCCGAAAAACCGGAGATCTTCGACCCGCGCAAATACCTCGGACCCGGAAGAGATTCACTGAAAGAGCTGTACAAACATAAGAACGAACACGTGCTGGCCTCGGCCGGACACGCTGAATAGAGTTTTATTAGTCGGTTTTTGCAACTAATTCTCCCGCAGTAGTGAGTATTCATCATTACTGCGGGATTTTTTTATCCTGGAATTATCCGTTTCTTTGAAAGCAGAACAGCGGTACCGCTTGACAGCCCAATCAGGAGGATCGAACTGAGCCAGCTGTAAAAAGTGTGGCTTGTGAGGTGGAAATAAGGAACCAAAGTGTAGAGCAGAGACGGCACTATGAGTGCGGCCAGCCATAGGTAGCCCCTCCAATCGCCTGCGATCTGAAACAGGTATACCAGCGCAGAGGCTGCCCACAACAGGAGCACGAATAAAACCGGAAAAGCAAACAGGCGGTACGCATCCATGTCGTAGGAGTGCACCACTGCATACAATACGCCGACCAGGGCGGCATAGCCGCCAAAAAATGCAGCGATTTCAACAAAAAGCGGTTTCCCGTACCCGGAGCGGAGTTTCCGACGCGCCAAAATGAAAAAGAAAACCAGCGCAGCAATAATAAACACGAGAAAGTCGGTTACAAAAAACCGTACATACAGGGCGCCCTGAGCATAGTTCACCGGAAACAGCTCGATAATCAGGTAGAGCGGCAGCGCACATATAGCAAACGAGGCCAAACCGCGAAAAAACGGGGGCCAGATTTGTCCGGCATCAAAATAGCCGGGGTGTACGAGTTTAAAATAGAGGAGTACTCCGGCTGGAATCGAAAATATCAAAAACAATACCATAGCAGTCAGAGCCTATCACTAACAACGCATTAGTGCAACTGTATTCATAAGCGAGCAGATCAGAGGAGCTGTTCAAGTTCGAAGCGGTCCTGCAGCAGAGCAATATGCCGTTTCTCATCTTCGTGCAGGCTGTGCAAAAACTCGGCTGCAGCCTCGTTTCGGCAGGCGTGCTCACACTCCTTATACAGCCTTTCCGACAACTTTTCGATCTCCAGCATATACTCGAGGTACTCTATCCGCTCAAGATCTAACAGCTTGTTGAGATCCTTATGTGCAGATTCAAGTGTGCGGACAACTTCGGCGAGTGAATCCGTATCGACCTGGTAAGATTTTAACTCAGCCGAGTGTTCTTCCACACTATCGATATTAGCCTCTTCCTGACTGCTCATCGATCTGATGAATTTTCTGAACCCCTCATCATGAACCGCCGATGCATACCGTGTGTAAGCGCTGTTGAGATATTTTATATGCTGTATTAAGAGAGAATACATATTCTCAGTATTGAAATATTGCCCCATTTTTTTCACCTCTGTTCAAATTACATATATACATAGTATCGGCATTCATAGTACCATTTTTCATTACAGGAAGGAACCGCCCAAATGGTACAGGATAGCTTCCTTGAGGGCGTATTTTTATCGACTGCAAGAGCTTGACCATTTGACCTTTTCTTACCTGAATGCTATATTAAGACCCACTTTGCTATTATTGAGAAGGAGGCAGATTGGCTGCAAAAGATTTAAGGATCAATAAGCAGATCCGAGTACGAGAAGTTCGCCTAATAGATCATGAGGGGAAGCAACACGGCGTAGTGCCGACACCACAAGCCCTTGATCTGGCTCAAGAGGTTGGTGCCGATTTAGTCGAAGTAGCGCCAAACGCGAATCCTCCGGTATGTAAGATACTCGATTACGGTAAATACAAATTTGAGCTCGAGAAAAAACGCAAAGATGCGAAGAAGAAACAGAAGCAGTTGAAGCTCAAAGAAATAAGAATGCAGCCAAAGATCGAGAAGCACGATCTTGAGTTTAAAACCAAGCATGTGAGTGAGTTCTTGGAAGACGGGAACAAGGTAAAGGTTACCGTCCGGTTCAGAGGCCGCGAAATGGCCCATACCGAAATTGGCCGGGATGTATTGATGCAGATTCTTGCCAACCTCGATGAACTCGAAACAAATTATAACGTTGACAGAAAACCCCAGATGGAGGGGCGCTTCATGTCGATGATTCTTAGCCCGAAAAGCAAGAAATAAAGACTGAAATTCTAGTAGAAAGCGAGGATTAAGAGTATGCCCAAAATGAAAACCAGAAAATCAGCCGCAAAACGGCTGCGCGTAAGCTCAAACGGTAAAGTAAAGTACAAAAAAATGGGACTGCGCCACATTCTGACTAAGAAGAGCACCAAGCGCAAAAGAAATCTGCGTAAAGCGGGTGTTCTACATGCCACTGAAGAGAAAAAAGTAAAAAAACTGCTGCCTTATAGTTTCTAAATTCTGCACCCGGCAGCAGTACACTGAGAATTGATACAAGGAGAAAGATATGCCACGCGCAACTGATGGGACACGGAGAAAAGATAGACGCAAAAAGATACTCGATAGAGCGAAAGGCTATTGGGGACGTCGCAGTACGAACTACAGAACTGCGAAAGATGCAGTCGCTAAGGCGGGTCAGTATGCATATCGCGACCGCAAGCGCCGCAAACGTGATTTCCGACGACTCTGGGTTACCAGGATTTCGGCAGCCTGTCGTGCAGAGGGAATGAGTTACTCCCACTTCATGAACGGTCTGGCTAAGGCTGAAGTAAATCTTAACCGTAAAGCCCTCTCGAACCTGGCTATTG
>CAZAMY010000326.1:0-3830 GCA_964485995.1 uncultured Sediminispirochaeta sp. | reverse complement strand
TATAAAAGGGGAAGCATACGAATAAACTCTTTTTTAGCAGGCGTACATGGTGCAGACAGCATCTTTTGCAAGACGTGTTTTTTTAACGTTTTTTATAATTACGACTTTCAGTGGAACCGGTCAGTTGTGGTCGGTTCCGCATTTTTTTCAGCAGACACCGGCAGATCAGATGGTAGCCACAATGAGCGACACGGAGCTGCTTGGACAGGTGTTTCTGCTTGGCTATTTCGGCCAAACTCCTTCCCCCCAAATTCTTGACTGGATACAAAATAAACATATAGGCGGAGTGAAGATCTTCGGCTGGAATGCTGAAAATCTGCAAGAGCTCGGCCGCAGCATCGAGATTATGCAGTCGACTGCAACGCAATCAAGGCTTCGCATACCGCTTTTCATCGCAACCGACCAGGAGGGCGGCTGGGTACGACACGTGAAGGGCGATACTTCGATTACTCCGGGGAACCTTGCAATCGGTGCAACCAGCCTGCCCTACGATGCCTACTATACCGGCCTGTACATCGGGAAAGAACTCAGGAGCCTCGGCATCAATATGAATTTCGCTCCTACCGTCGACATCTACGGTAACGAAAATGCGCATGTCATCGGACCGCGGGCTTTTGCCGAAGATCCTCTGACCACTGCTCAGTTGGGAGTAGCCTATTTTCACGGAATGGAGGACAGCGGCATCATTTGTACCGCAAAACACTTTCCGGGACACGGCAAGGCCGATGAAGATTCGCATGGAACCCTGCCTGTTATAAGTAATGACTTCTCGAGTCTGTGGGAGGAGGATCTACTCCCCTACCGTTTTCTTATCCGTGAAGGTCTACCCGCCCTGATGAGCGCACATCTCGCCTTCCCGAACATCATCGAAGAGACCGTACCCGCATCGCTCTCCCCCTTTTTTATGCGGGAAGTAGTACGTACGAAGATGGGGTTCGAGGGTATCGTAATTACTGACGATCTGCGGATGCACGGTGCACTTCAGAACGGAAACAGCATTCCAGAAGCGTGCCTGCAGGCCCTCAAAGCCGGAAACGATATGATCATGATTTCTCACGATTTCAACATCTATAGAAGGGTCTGGAATTTGCTGTATGAAGAACTACAGGAGAACCCACAGTTCAGAAAAAGCCTCGAAGCCTCGGTCACCCGCATTCTGAATATAAAACTACGCTACCTCAAAGGGCCTGACTCAGTTCCCCTCAAACCCGACCCCACGGCAATCGAGCAGACGATACCTCTGGCGGAGGGAAAAGAGTTTTTCTTCAGTCAGGCATGCCGCAGCGTATCCCTTATTCAAGATGGTAATATACCTTTAGAGGGTGAAAACCAAGACATATTGCTGGCAGGACAGCTGAACACATTTCTCAATGTCGGACGCAGATATTATCCGAACGCCGACACCTATTATTTTCCTTACTCACCCTTCTATGAAGCCGAAGATCAGTATATATCGGAGCTAAAGGCCAGAGCCGCCCGGTACGATACTCTCATTTTCTGCCTCGCAAACCCCAACAGTGCGGAGGTTCTCCGGCAGTTGAGAGGCATCGATACAAAGATCATTGTAATTTCGGTCCTCACGCCGGTTTATCTGCGCAGTATTCCATGGATCGGCACCGGACTCGCTGTATACGGAACCGGCGAGGATTCATTTACCGCCGGTTTTGCAGCTCTGAAAGGAATGATACCGGCGGAGGGTATTGTACCTATTCGAATGCATAGGGAAGAAAAATCAGAGGAAGAGAGCTCCTCACCGTGATTTGGAAAAGGGTAGATCGAGAGACTTTCACAGACCTCCTCAAATTCATCCTGCCGCTCGAGCACATCTGTGTAAACTTCACTTCGCGTCTGCTGCAGAACAAGCGTCCCGAACTACCTTCACCCCGCGAGGCTGCGGTGTTTATCGGCATAGCCGGAGGAAAAATAGCCGCCGCGGTACTGGTCACATCGAAAGGCCTGCTAATACCGGTTCACAGCGACAACCTCAGTCTTTCGGCAGAACAACTTCAGCCGCTGCTTACGTGCGTGTATCGATATGTCAGGCGTCTCTATTGCCTGATAGGCGTTGAGGATACGGTTCGCCAATATGAAAGCCACCTGAAAAGTCGGATAGATGTGCGCCGTTCCCACTACCTAATGGTGCGTCCAAAGACGAGGCCCCTCAGTCCGCCGCACATATCAGCCGACATCCATATTTACCCTCTTACAGAAAAAGATGTCCGCCGTGTATTCCCGCTCGAGAAGGCGTATCAATTCGAAGAAGTCGTTGTGCATCCCGAACGCTTTAACCCCTCTGCCTATCTGCTGCATTTCAGAAGGGTGGTCAAAACACAGAGGATTCTGTTTGCTACTCTCGAAACAACTCCTATTTCTAAAGCCGGGACCAATGCAATCGGCATTAACTACACGCAGATCGGTGGAGTGTACACCGCTCCAGAGCACCGCGGGCATGGGGTTGCCCGGGCTCTGATGCACCGCCTGGTAGCAGAAATCCAGGCTTCGGGACGCAGCTCCGTTCTCTTTGTCCGCACAAGTAACCGTTCAGCAATTCAACTCTACCGTCGATTAAATTTTGACATAGTAGGCCGCTATCAGATATCCTATACTAGACTAGAGTAAGCGGGGTGAATATGAAAATTTGTATGATAGCAAGTGAAGCAGTTCCTTTTGCCAAGACCGGCGGTTTAGCCGATATAGTGAATTCATTGTCAAAAAAGTTGTCGCTGCTCGGTCACGATGTACGGATTCTAATGCCGCGGTACGCCTCTATTTCTACGGAGAATTTGGTTCTCACGACCGAGAACCTTACAGTCCCCATGCGTTTTGAAGAAGAAAAGTGCGATATTAAGCAGGGATTACTCCCGAACTCCACAGTTCCAGTGTATTTCCTCGAGCATCCGGCGTTTTCCAAGCGCCCCGGTTACTACGGCAGTAACGGCAACAGTCCCTATCGTGATAACCACTACCGATTTGCACTGCTGAGCCGGGCTGTATTTTCCCTGGGCCGGCATCTCGACTGGATTCCCGACATTCTGCACAGCCACGACTGGCAGGCGGCGCTGGTAACCGCCTATCAGCGCGAGTTCGAGCTGGAGAAGGAATTCAAGCGAAGCCGCAGCATTTTCACCATTCATAACATCGGCTATCAGGGTATTTTTTCGAAACACGATGTACACACCACCCAGTTGAGTTGGGAAACCTGCAGTAACGATGAAGCTGCCGTCGATTCCTCTCTCAATTTCATGAAGTGCGGTATTCTCAATGCCGATGCTATTACGACCGTCTCCCCTACCTATGCCAAAGAAATACAGACCGCAGAGTTCGGACACGGAATGGAAGAGCTGCTGCAGCAGCGGGGAGCATCCCTTTACGGAATTTTGAATGGAGTAGATTACAACGAATGGGATCCGGCCCATGACCCGCATATCCCCCGGCCTTATTCCGCGGACGACTTATCGGGAAAATCCGCAGCAAAGGCTAAACTCCAGGAGAAACTCGGCCTTCCGGTAGACAACCGCCTACCCCTCATCGGCCTGGTAAGCCGCCTGGCTGCGCAGAAAGGCTTTTACGAGCTCTGTGACCCGCACCGGGGAGCACTGCAGCGGATCTGCCGCGAAATGTCGGTGCAGGTGGTGGTGCTCGGAACCGGCGAAGAGTGGATAGAAACGGAGCTGCTCCAGCTACAGCGCCATCTACCCAATCTCAAGGTAAAAACCACCTTCAGTGATTCCTTGGCCCATCAAATCGAGGCCGGCTCCGACCTGTTTCTGATGCCGAGCCGTTACGAACCCTGCGGTCTGAATCAGATCTACTCGCTGCGCTACGGCACT
>CAZAMY010000325.1:0-3837 GCA_964485995.1 uncultured Sediminispirochaeta sp. | reverse complement strand
AGCCATGTAAAGTTTTCTATTCCAAAAGGGAAAAAGGCCGAACTTTTCGTGGTGAACGGGGTTGAATGTGAGCCGTATCTAACTATAGACCATCGGCTTATGCTCGAAAAGACGGATGAACTGTTCGAGGGTGTGAAGATTATTCAAAAAATCCTCACGCCTGAACGGATTGCAATCGGCATTGAGGAGAACAAGCCGGATGTGATCGAGCACATACAGAAACGTGCCGCGGAGCTCGAGCTTCCGTTGGAAGTAGTACCGTTGAAGCTCAAGTACCCGCAGGGTGATGAAAAGCTCCTGCTCAAGGCACTGACCGGCCAGGAAGTACCTTCCGGCGGTCTGCCGATTGATATCGGTGCCGTGGTTTCCAATGCCGGTACCGTGTATTCAATTTATGAGGCGGTTGTGTATGGCAAGCCGCTGATCGAACGGCTGGTCACTATATCCGGCGGCGCGATCAAGAATCCGGCCAATCTAAAGGTGCGGATTGGCACTCCGATCGGTGAACTGATTGAGGAGTGCGGCGGGTTTACCGAAATTCCTGAAAAAATTGTTGCCGGTGGACCGATGACCGGATTCGCCGTGTACGACCTGGATACTCCGGTCGTAAAGGGTACTTCCGGTATTTTAGCCCTGACCTCGAAAGAGGTGCATGGTGCCAAGCGGACAAACTGTATTTCCTGCGGTCGCTGCGTAGAAGCCTGCCCGGTGAGCCTGAATCCGACCAAGCTGTTCAAGCTTGTCGATCACCTGGAGTATGAGGCAGCTGTAGAGTTCGGCCTTAACGATTGTCGAGAGTGCGGCAGCTGCGCGTTCATGTGTCCGGCACATATACCATTGGCTCAGGGAATCAAGTTGGGTAAACGAATGGCCCGGAAGAAGAAGGGGTAGTCATGGAAGAGAAAGAGATGCGACTTATAGAACCTGCTCCGCAGATACATCACCCGGACTCAACCGCTCGTATCATGTGGGCGGTAACACTTAGCCTGGTTCCGGCCGGTGTGTGGGGCGTGTACGTATTCGGCGCCCGCGTCATTGCCGTACTGGCTGTCTCTATTGCATCGGCAATGGTCGCTGAGTTTGTAATGGCCCGCATGCTGGGCAAAGAGAATACCTTATTCGACGGAAGTGCATTCCTGACGGGATTGTTGATCGGATTCAACCTGCCTCCGTCCATACCGTATTTCATCCCGGTACTGGCATCGCTGTTTGCCATTGTGATCGTGAAGTGGACATTCGGCGGCCTGGGAACCAACTGGATGAATCCGGCTCTGGCCGGCCGCGTGTTCGTGTTCTTTTCATGGACCGGACACATGACCAACTGGACCATGCCCCGTACAATGAACGCCGTCGATTCGGTGTCGGGGGCCTCTGTACTCGGCTTTATAAAGACCGGACTCATCGATTATCAGGGTGAACCAAAGGGCCCGATGCAATACCTCAACAGTAACGGCTATCCGCAGTCATCGACTGATATGGCGGTAACCGATTGGTTACAGGGTATCTTCGGTGAGAACGTCGGCGGCGGCTATTGGGATCTGTTCATGGGAAACATCCCCGGCTGTATCGGTGAAATTTCAGCGCTGCTCTTGTTGTTGGGTGCTGCCTACCTGTTCTACCGCAAAATCATTTCCTGGGAAACACCGGTTTCTTACCTGCTGGTGTTCACGGTCCTGGTGTGGATTTTCGGCGGCCTGCCGTTTAATGCCGGCTTTTTTCAGGGCAACATCCTGTTCCACCTCCTGAGCGGCGGACTCGTGTTAGGTGTGTTCTATATGGCGACCGATATGGTTACCAGCCCGCTGACCCGTAAAGGGATGCTGATTTTCGGTGCCGGCGCCGGTTTCCTCACCTTTCTTATTCGAGTCTACGGTTCGTTTCCGGAAGGGGTTTCATTGGCAATAATTTTGATGAATATCTTTGTTCCTATGATCAACCGCTACACTCAAGAGCCGGTGTTCGGAACTACCAACGACGAAAAAGGGAATGCCGCATGAAAGATTTAGTCAAGATTGGTGGTAGACTGGCGGTAATCTGCGCCGTTGCGGCCGCAGTGCTCGGTATTATGAATGCGATTACCGAGCCGCGGATAGAGCATATTAAGGAAGTTCGTTTGGAACAGGCACTCGAGAAGGTCTCGAAAGGAATGAACATCGGCGAACGGACACCTGTACCAGACCATAAGGTAGTGAGCGCCTATTATCCCCTGTACGAGGGAACCGATGAGGGGGCTCCGAACGGATACATTTGCCGGCTGATCGGCGGTGGCTACGGCGGCGAGATGGTTATCCTGGCCGGTGTCGAGACGAACGGCGAGGTGTTTTCCGTGCAGCTTATGGAGAATCAGGAAACCCCCGGGCTAGGTAAAGAAGCTGAAAAGCAGTCCTACATGGAAAAGTATATCGGTACCGGCGGCGAAGAGCCTATTCCGGTACGGAAAGATATGCTGCCGCAGGAACAGGCTGATACCGTGACCGGAGCAACCATCACTTTTATTGGAATCGCCAAGGCTCTGGTCGAAGGCAGTAATTTCGTCGAAGAGCTGGAGGGCAACTAGATATGATGAAGGATTTTATCAAAGGTCTTATTCGCGAGAACCCTGTGTTTGTATTGGCACTGGGGCTCTGTCCCGCTCTCGGAGTTTCAACCCGGGTTGTGAATGCGCTGGGAATGGGCGCCGGAGTGCTGTTTGTACTCCTGGGGTCGAATATTTTCGTTTCGCTGCTGAAGGATTTTATTCCTGAAAAGGTGCGAATCCCATCGTATATTGTAATTATTGCATCGTTTGTAACCATAGTGGAAATGGTAATGCAGGCCTATCTGCCGGATCTCTACAACAGCCTGGGAGTATTCGTATCCCTGATAGTGGTAAACTGTATCATCCTGGGACGGGCGGAAGGCTTTGCAAATAAAAACAGTCTGGGGGCATCGATACTGGATGCCATCGGAATGTCGATCGGATTCACCTTCGCACTGTTCTTGATCTCTTTTGTTCGCGAAGTGCTGGGTGTCGGTACAATCACCCTGTTTCCAATGGGCAGCTTTGACGGTGTAATCGAAATTCCGGTGCTGGTCGATTCACCGGCGCGTGTATTTGCACTGGCGGCCGGCGCCCTGTTGGTGATGGGGTATCTCATCGCCGGTTTCAGATGGGCACAGGAAAAAGCCGGGGGAGGAAAATAGTATGGTAACGTATATTGGCATAATAATTACTTTTGTATTTATAAATAACTTCATCCTGACTCAGTTCTTAGGATTGTGTCCGTTTATCGGAGTATCTAAAAATGTTGAATCTGCAGTTGGAATGGGATTTGCCGTAACTTTTGTTATGGCGCTTGCATCGATCACTACCTGGGCTATTTTTAACTTTGTGCTGATTCCTCTGAACATCGAGTTTCTGCAGACAATCACCTTTATCCTGGTTATTGCATCACTGGTACAGTTAGTCGAAATGGTTATCCAGAAAATATCCCCTCCGCTGTACAAAGCGCTGGGTATTTATCTTCCGCTGATCACCACCAACTGTGCGGTACTCGGTATTGCGTTGATCAATGTCCGCAACGAATACAATGCATTGGAAAGCTTCATCGCCGGTATCGCTGCCGGTCTCGGGTTTCTCTTGGCAATTCTGCTGATGTCGACTATCCGGGAAAAACTCGACAGTGAATGGGTGCCGAAATACTTCAAGGGTATTCCGATCGCCTTTATTACCGGCGGTCTGATGGCGCTGGCTTTCATGGCCTTCGACAAAGCGCTGCTGAACAACCTGATCGGATAAGTGGGGGATTCTGAATGATTCTTAGAATATTGTTTTCATTTATTTCCGTGGCTGCCCTC
>CAZAMY010000324.1:0-3837 GCA_964485995.1 uncultured Sediminispirochaeta sp. | reverse complement strand
GATGGCTATATGCCAGATTTCAGCTTTCTTCTTCAGAACAGAAAGCAGAGCGTGTAAAGCAGGAGGCAATAAAAGAGGCTGAAGCGAAAAAGCGGGAGCTTCTCATTGAAACCAAAGACGAGCTGTTGAAAGAGAGAAATCAACAGGAACGCGAGTTTCGAGAAAGACGAAATGAACTGCAACGTTTTGAACGAAGGTTATTGCAGAAAGAGGAAAACCTGGAGAAAAAGCAGGTTGATGTGGATAACCAGAAACATGCTTTATCAGACCGAGAGGGGAAACTAGAAGAAAAAGAAACATATTTATTACAGCAAGAAGAGCGGTGGAAAGAAGAGTTAGAAAAAATTGCCGGTCTTACGAAGGATGAGGCCAAAGAGCTCATCATTACCTCAATGAAACAAGAGGCCGAACATGACGCCCAAGTTGTAATAAACAAAATCGAACAGGAAGCACAAGCGGCCGGGGAGAAGAAGGCCCGCGATATCATTGTGACCTCTATTCAACGTTTGGCCACCGAAGTGAGCGGCGATGTGTCGATCAGCTCGGTAAGTCTGCCGAACGACGAAATGAAGGGGCGCATTATCGGGCGTGAAGGACGGAATATCCGGACGCTCGAAACATTGACCGGAGTGGATATCATCATCGATGATACTCCTGAGGCAGTGGTTCTCTCCTGTTTTGATCCTGTACGAAAAGAAATTGCAAAGGTTGCACTGGAAAGACTGATCCAGGATGGGCGTATACACCCCGCCAGGATCGAAGAGGTTGTGCAGAAAGTCGGCAAAGAGATCAATCAGATTATCTATGAAGAGGGTGAAAAGATTATCTTTGACCTCGGTATTCATAACGTCAGTCAGGACGGAATCCGGGCCCTTGGACGGCTGCACTATCGAACAAGTTACGGACAGAATGTATTGGCGCACGCGAAAGAGGTTGCTATCCTGTCCGGGATGCTGGCAGCTGAGGTCGGAGCGAATCGCGAAATTGCGAAGCGCGGCGGCCTGCTGCACGATATCGGTAAGGGAATTGAAACCGAGAGCGACAGCAATCATGCGGAATTGGGGGCTGAACTGGCCCGGCAGATGGGTGAGGATGAGCGGGTAGTGAACTCGATTCTTTCTCATCATAATGATGTCGAGCCTACATGTGTGGAATCCATAATCGTGCAAACTGCGGATGCAATTTCCGCATCACGACCGGGAGCCCGCCGTGAGACCCTCAACAACTATATCAAGCGTCTGGAGAATTTGGAGCAGATTTCTGAAAGCTTCGAAGGAGTTGACAAGGCATTTGCTATCCAGGCCGGACGTGAGCTTCGAATAATGGTAAACAACGATTCGGTTGACGATCAAAAGGCCAAAGAACTCGCAAAAGAGGTCGCCAAAAAGATCGAGGCCGAGTTACGCTACCCAGGTAGAATCAAAGTAACTATTATACGAGAGACTCGAGTTATCGAATATGCCAGATAAAATTACGGCTCTACTCCTCGGGGATGTCTTCGGCACCCCCGGGGTACGGGCCCTTTTCACCGGTCTGTCTTCTCTACGCAAGACGCACAAGGCCGATATCATTATAGTCAACGGCGAAAATGCAGCCGAAGGCTTGGGAATAAGCGAACAGATTGCGAATCAACTCTTTTCAGCGGGCGTAGATGTGATCACCTCCGGTAATCATATCTGGCATCAGCGTGAGATACTGAAAATGCTCGACTCGGATCAGCCTCTCCTACGGCCGGCAAACTACCCTCCCGGAACTCCCGGAAAGGGTTCAGTTGTGGTGAATGTAAAATCTGTGCCGGTAGCGGTGATGAATCTTCAGGGGCGCGAGCACATGCGGCCGGTGGACTGTCCATTTAGAACCGGAAAAGAGCTGGCCCGTAAACTGCAGTCGCAGACCAAGGTAATAATAACCGATTTCCATGCCGAGTCTCCTGAGGAGAAAGAGTCGCTGGCTTTTTACCTCGATGGACAGATAAGTGCATTGATCGGTACTCATACTCACATCCAGACGGCCGATGAAAAAATACTGCCGCAGGGCTGTGCATACATCACAGATATGGGGATGACAGGTCCCGATGACAGTGTGATCGGCAGTGCAAAAGAGATTTCGATTCAGCGCTCTCTCAGTCAGATGCCCCTTAAAATGGAAGTGTCCAACACTCAGGCCCTTATTCAGGGGGTAAAACTCGAGATAGATGTGCAGACGGGCAAAGCCCTGAAAATAGAACGCTTTTCGCAAAAATCGCTTGTATAAGCGGCCGAAGCCCCAATGAAGACGCCTCAATGAAGAAAATATCGCTTTTACAGCTGCTGAAAACCCGGTTTCCGGATGTTCCGCATAAGGAGCTCTATGCCAGGATTTTGTGCGGTGAGGTGGCGATAGATGGCGAGCATCACCGTAATCCTCAGACCCAAGTTCCGGTTGAGGCTGAGCTTGAGTTTGAACAGCGGAAATATGTGTCCCGGGGCGGTTTAAAGCTCGAAGCGGCCATTAGCAAATGGCAGCTGCCGGTTGAAGGGCGGGTGTTTCTGGATGCAGGAGCTTCTACTGGCGGATTCACCGACTGTCTTTTACAGCACGGGGCGCGGATGGTGCATGCGGTGGACGTAGGGTACAATCAGGTAGACTATACCCTGCGGTCGGATGCCCGTGTAAGGGTTGCCGAACGCACCAACATAATGCATGTAGAGTCTCTCGACCCGGTACCGGAGGCTGCGGTGGCCGACCTCTCATTCCGGTCGCTGCGGGGGGCTGCTGCGCACATTATCGGTCTTACAGGTGAAAAATGGATGGTTGGACTTTTGAAGCCTCAATTTGAACTGGAAGGCATCACGAATTCGGCAGAAGCAGCGGACCATTTCAACGGGGTAGTCCGGGTTGAACAGGCTCAGCATATAGTCGAAAAGGTAGTCAGTTTTCTGAGATCGGAAGGCTTGCGGGTCGAAGCGATAACTGAATCTCCTATCGCCGGACGCAAGGGCAATCGCGAGTTTCTACTGTTGCTAACCGGAACTGCCTGCAACGTCTTTACGGGTCAGCGGTTTGCCAACGAAAACCCCTTCGCTGGATAGATAGTCGATTTTATCTCCGTTTATAAGTATCTGAACTGACTCCACTGTCTGGAATTCTGTAGCGGTATATACAATCTGCTGGAGCTCGGCGTGTAGTCCCTCCGAACCAAACTGGTTGAATCGGATAGCTTCGGTAAAGTCAATGAATGCGATTCCGTTTTCTACCCACACGCTGCGTAGTTGGGTTTCCTGGGGAATCAAATTGAGCAGTCCCTGATTTAGTTCTTCAGCGGTCAAACCTTCCAGCAGGGCTTTCAGGGTTTCAGTGAGTGGGGAATTGGTGTAATAGACCGGGCGGATAATCCGTTTCAGTTCGATAGTCCCGGCATCACCTACTTCCACGAAATATAAGGCCGATTTTCGCATGCGCTTGTCGATGAGTGGCTCTTCCGTCTCATCCGGGCCCGTGGGCGGTTCCTCTTCGGGGGTATCTACGGTAATTTCTACATCCTGATCAGCATCATCTGCCTCTGGATCGTCGCGGGGTTCGGTCGGTTCGGCAGGTTGTTCGGGGGTATCCGGCTGCCGGGGCTCGGATTCCGGTTTTGGTTCCTCTTTTTGCGGCTCGACCCGTTTGACCTCCGGTTCACGTGGTTCTTGCTGAAATATATAGTCTTTGAATCCAGTATCTTCGATGACGGTTTGTATACGTTCTCGGTTGAAGAAGAACACAACCAGAACGAGTAGAATCAGAGCAACCCAGAACAGACAACCTAATGATGCTTTTTTCTTCTTAGCCATTTCACCCTCTGTATCGGCATTTCAC
>CAZAMY010000323.1:0-3842 GCA_964485995.1 uncultured Sediminispirochaeta sp. | reverse complement strand
CAGGAACTCGTCTGTGGTGGCGCCACCGGTGCCTGTACAGACGGCAGCGCATCGAGATCGAAATACCGCGTATGCCCGTCGGGCTGCGTGCACTGACCCGGACGCAGGGGGAGGGGAACACCCGAAACCTGCGCGTAGAACTGCTGACGCTCCAGCCCGGAGATAGAGCCGGGAACAGGACGGCCGGAGCCGGTACCGCTACGGCCCGTTTTTTGGTAACCGCCGGAGAACTGCAAGGGGTGCTTACCGCAGAGGTGAGGCGTTTCAGCCCCTATTTGAGTCCACGCAGGTCAGTTGCCAGGGGTGAGACAGTGCAATCAGATGAGGTGGAGAGAAAGCCGTTTACTGTGGGTGCCTATCCGCCGGCCCTGATCGCTGAGAAGAGCAGCACCTACGAGGTTCGGGCGGAGATCTCCTCGGGAGAGCCGCTTACTATTCGAAATGCCCGCATCAAGCCGGTTATAGAAGCGGGTGATGCGGTACGTGTGGTGTTGAAAAGAGGTGCTGTACAGTTGAAGATGCCTGGTAATGCACGCGGCGAGGCAGCACTGAACGAGAGAGTGGCGGTGCGCCTGGATACCGGGATAATCAAAGAGTGTCGAGTACTCGGAGCAGGAGAGGTTATTCTTGAATAAGTACAGATCAGTATATAAAGGCCTGCTGCTTACGGTTTTCTTAATTGTGCTAGGCAGCGGATCCACCTGGCTTGCGCAGCTTGAAGCGCAAGCGGCAGAAGTAAAAATCCGGGATATCGCCTCAATAGAAGGGGTGCGTTCAAACCAGCTGGTCGGTTTCGGCTTGGTGACCGGGCTGCAGGGAGATGGCGACAGCAGCCGGTCGCAGCTGAATAAAAAGCTGCTTTCGAACCTGCTGGCCTCATTCGACGTAAACATCCCTGCTGATGAAATCGACAGCAAGAACAGTGCCGCAGTGGTGGTCACTGCTGAAGTGCCGCCGTTCATTCGCGCCGGACAGACGGTCGATGTGACTGTCTCGAGTATAATGGATGCCCGCAACATTTCCGGCGGGGTTCTGCTGCAGACGAACCTGAAGGCGGCCAATGGGCAGGTGTATGCGGTGGCGCAGGGGCCGGTGGTAAGCAGCTATTCAACCGATGATGACCAGACCTCGGACCGGCGAACAACCGCCAGCATTATTTCCGGTGCGATTATCGAGCGACCGGTCTTAGCGGAATTCCGCAACCAAAGCGGGGTGGCCGTGTTGCTGAACTCGCCCGATTTTTCACTGGCTATAGCGGTTCGCGATGTGATTAGTCAGGAGTTCGAAGGATTTGCCGTTCGCGCGGTTGATGCGGAAAAAATTGAGGTGATACCGGGTCCCGAAAGCGACATCGGGTACACCGAATTGAGTGCTCAAATCGAGCAGCTTACCGTGAATCCGGATTTTCCGGCCCGGGTTGTGATCAACCGGCGTTCGGGGGTAGTGGTAATGGGAAAATCGGTTCGGATTGCCCCGGTGGTGGTGTCATTCAAGTCTTCGGAGATTTCGGTGGGGTGGAGCCCGATGGGCGAGACGGACGAAAAAACCAGTGTGCAGTTCGATGACACGGTCAGAGTAGAAGAACTGGTATCAGTACTCAAGGAAGCCGGAATGAAAGTCGATGATATTATTGAAGTGTTGAAAACAATTCAACGCGCCGGTGCACTGTACGGCACTTTAGAGGTAATGTAGAGAACCACGGAGAGCAAAATGCAGATAGATTCAAGTCATTTAATGCAGCTCGGACAGCTGCAGCAGCAGCACACCGGAGCACGTCAGAGGATATCAGCGCTGCAGGCGAAAGCCCAGTCCGGAAAAGCCGGTGAAAACGATCGACTGAAACAGGCCTGTTCAGATTTTCAGGCAATTTTTGTGAAGCAGATGCTCGATTCAATGCGGAAAACCGTGAACAAGACCGGTCTGCTGGACGGCGGGCAGGCTGAAAAAATTTTCGAAGATATGCTGTATGATGAATATGCACAGAAAATATCCAAGACGGCGAATCTCGGCTTAGATGATATGCTGTATCAGCAGCTTTCCCGGATTCGATAGGGCTTAAGGGCAAAAAAAGACTATACAAATTAGTGACACTGTATAAAAAAGTATACAAATTTGAAGCGCGGCGTTTCTATATAAAAGTACATTCATAGTAATTACTTGTAGTATAATAAAATAAACAATTTCTTCCTCTTTTTATGTGATTGGCACGAATATTGCAAGTATTAAAGAGGAGGGTATTAAATGAGCAATAGAACCGTAGACGTCCAGAAGGACGCATTACAGAACTACTTTTCAGGCATAAAGAAACAGCCGCTCCTTACGTTTGAAGAAGAAATAGAACTTTCCAAGCAGATCCAGCAGGGCGATGAACATGCTTTGCGCCGGCTTACAGAATCCAATCTCAGACTGGTCGTGAAGATAGCCCGTTCTTATATGTCCCCCGGACTCAGTTTCCTCGATCTGATCCAGGAGGGAAATATCGGATTGATGAAGGCTGCCGAGAAGTTCGACTATCGGAAGAATGTCCGATTTTCGACCTATGCTGCCTGGTGGATTCGTCAATCCATCGTGAGAGCCCTGGCAAAAAATCAGCGGCACATTAAACTGCCGCACCGCAAGGAAGAACTCCTGCGAAAGGTGCAGCGCTACTATTACTCCTTCAATCAGGAGCACGGTCGAAAACCGGAAATGCATGAAATTGCGGATGCACTGCACGTAAAAGAGTCTGAAGTTTCTGCGGTGCTTAACTCCTCCAACCCGGTGGTCTCGCTTGATTGGGAAGACGAAGATACTGATTCACGACTGGTGGATATGTTTGAAGATACAACCTATCAGCCCGATGATGAGCTGTTGAAAAAATGTGCGCAGGAAGATACGGTTAGATTCCTCAACCATTTGCGTGAAAAAGAGCGCAAGGTACTGCTGTACCGCTTCTCGTTCTATGGGGGTAAAAAAGTCACTCTGAAACGAATCGGCGAGGAGATGGGAATTTCTCCGGAGACCGTTCGGCAAATCGAGATGAAGGCAATCAAGAAACTGCGCCAGCATGCCGATGAAATGAAGGAATATATATACGGTTAAGGCTGCCTGTCGGCAGCCCAATGCCGGCAGAAAGCCAGTATGGAAGACAAAACAAACCACACCGAAAGTACTAACAGCAGTTCAGCCTCTGAGAATACTAAGCAAAAAAAGAGTTCCACCGCGAATTCTACCCGCGGCGGTTCGCAGCAGCGGCGCGGGCGGTCGAGACGTCGGGGCCTGCCGCAGCACAGACGCGTGCAGCTCGCGTACCTCCTGCTGAGCATTATTGCCGGGTCGCTGTTGCTCCTGCTGATTCTGATTCCCGGCGGGGAAGAGCGCGTAACAGATCAATCCGGCATATCGCAGGAGCAAGACTCAGGCCGGCCTGCCCCTCAACAACCCCCCGAACAACCCCCAAAACAGCCTCCAGAACAGCCTCCAGAACAGCCTCCAGAATCAGAGTCCGAGCCGAGCGGCCAGGAACCTGAAGCTACAGACCCGGCAGCCCAGGACTATACACTGCCGGATGAAGAGCAGGAAGAACTGGTAGTGCAGCCCCTCAGCGAAATCGAAGTGGCGCCGCCGGGTGCGGGAACCCTTTACCTGGTAATCGATGACGTCGGCTACAGCCTGGAACAACTGGAAACCTACCTCCAGTTGCCCATACCCATGACGTTCGCCCTGCTGCCCGGGCTGGAATACAGCCGTCCGGCCCAGGAAGCTATTGCCGGCCGCGGCGCCGAGATGATACTGCATCAGCCGATTGAACCGGTCAGCGATCAGGACTCCGGTCCCGGGGCACTGTACGTGGGGATGCAGCC
>CAZAMY010000322.1:0-3850 GCA_964485995.1 uncultured Sediminispirochaeta sp. | reverse complement strand
GTTGTATGAGCTGCCTGCACCGAGATCCAGAATGATGTAGTCGGCTACCAGCTGGTTCAGCTCCTTTAGCAGCTTTTTTTTGGTAAAGTAGGGCAGGTTCGCGGTTCCGGGCAGCAGGGAATCGCCGGGTATAAAGTAGAGCTGCGGGGTGTCGGTCGGAAGTACCAGGGATTCCAGAGAATCCTCCTGCTTATAGATGTAGTTGCCGAGACCGGGATGGCGGTTTTTTATCCCCAGGCAGGTGTGCAGGTTCGAGCTGCCGAGATCGAGATCGACTAAAATGCAGGTTTTGCCTGCCTGTGCCAGCGCAATACCGAGATTGGCGGTGAACATTGTCTTTCCGACTCCGCCTTTTCCGCTGGCCACCGGAAGAATAGTTTTCATGTCTTATTAGAATAGAAGAATTATATTATAAATTCAATTCTTTTTCTTGCTCGCCACTTTCGCAACTGCGGTGAATTGTGTAAGGTTATAGTGACACTAAAATAAGATGGAGCTAGGTATGGTTACACCTTTTAACCTCGATGAGGCAATTCGCAAAGTACCAGATTTTCCGAAGCCGGGTATCCTGTTTTATGATATAACCGGTATACTGCAGAACCCAAAAGCTTTCAACTACTGCATTGACGCGATGGTAGAGCAGTATAAGGACAAACGAATAGATGCAGTAGCAGCCGTAGAGGCCCGTGGTTTCTTGTTTTCGGGTCCCTTCGCCGACAGACTGAAAATACCGCAGATCCTGGTACGAAAAGCGGGTAAGTTGCCCGGCGAAATAAAAGAGAAGCGGTTTTCTCTGGAATACGGCGAGGACGTAATTCAAATCCATACCCAGGACGTACAAGCAGGTGCAAATGTACTGCTGCTGGACGACCTGATTGCAACTGGCGGTACACTGAAAGCCGCTGCCGATTTGATCACTGAGATTGGTGGGAAGGTGCAGGATATCTTCTGTGTAATCGGTCTGCCGTTTCTCAATTACGAGGAAAAACTGTCGGATTACACCATTACCACCCTGATCAATTACGAAGGCGAGTAATTGTACAGGCTGTTGACAAAAATTGAAGCTTTTATTACATTAGCCTCTGTAATTCGTTGGCCGATGGTGTAATGGTAGCACGGCAGATTCTGGTTCTGCTTGTGAGGGTTCAAATCCTTCTCGGCCAGCTCTTTGGTCCCTTCGTCTATCGGCTAGGACGGAAGATTCTCAGTCTTCAGAGAGGGGTTCGATTCCCCTAGGGACTAAGCCGGAGCCGCCTTTTCTAAGGCGGCTTTTTTTATAATTGAGATTTAATAATTCTGCACAATGATTTATACTAACTGATATGGAAGAGCAATCTCGATTCGACCGACTGGTTAAAAATTTGTCCAAAAACGAACGCCACGACCTTCTGGATAAACTGCGCACGGCGACCAAGCCGGCTCTCAGCCAGGAGCCGTTGAAAATAATAGAAGAGGAATCGGGGAGTTTTGACTACAATAAGGCCTTTCAGCAGCTGTCCTGGATAGAACGGCTGTTTCTCTTTCTGCGGGTTATGTTTACATCCGACACTCGTGAAGAACTGCTCGAGGAAATGATTCTTGCCAAGCTCAGCAAACAGGTTGAGCGAAATTATTCAAATATATACACCCATTCAAGCGGTGAGCTGGCCGCCAACTTCTACTGGAGCGTGAAAAAATTGCAGGACCGCCTGTCGTTTCTGCGCGAGCCCCTGCGTCAGTCGCTGGCCGCCCAGAAAAAGGATTTCTTTGCGTTTTTGGTTGGATGGGAAATGCCCGACATCCAGGAACGTCTGATGGCCGAAGTCGATCCCGAGCATGTGGCCTATGAAAAGTCCATTTCGGATCCGTATAAAATCCGCAAGGAGATAGAATACCAGCTGGAGGACATTCTCGAGAGTATCGACGATGCTCGTAAGAACATCCTGTATTCCCGAGTGCGAAATCTGCACGCCTTTAACACTCTGGTGATGTATCCCTACGAAAAGCTCTTGTCGAGTTTTGAAAAACGCGGCGCCGGAGGGGCGCTGAGTGCAGCTATCTTTGAGGTCCGGTCATCGCTGCTCGATTTAACCAAGGTACTCTATTCCGTGAAGAATCCGCCCCCAGAAAGCATGATGAAGGTGGTCTTTCTGTTTTATCTGCAGAATTCACTTGAAAACGAGGAGAGCGAGGAAGTAGAGCGCCGGATGAACAATCTGCTGAAGCAGACCGAGGAGGCGCTTACCTATCTGCGTTACTTTCATGTGCATGTGCCTATGCTCACGCTTTCCAGGTTGGTTCTGCGCAACATAGAATTCATTCCAGATAGTATCGCCGGTGGGGAAGATTGGTTCGTCCTCTTCAAACAGTTTTGGTACCAGCGTTTTGATCAGCGCATGCGCAGCTACAGCGAAACCTTCAAACGAAACCAGTTGATCGACTCGGCCAAGGAGTTTCTCAAGGCTCATTCCCTTCCGGAAGTAAAATATTACAACCACATTGGCAGCCAGTACAATCTGCAGCCCCGTTATTTGAAGACTATTGGACTGATCCGCGGGTTTATGGACAGCTTTTTCATAAGTGAAATGAACAGTCCCCTCAAGCTGGTGCTGATCGACGGGGAGTTCTATAAAGAGCAGAACCGCGAGGAGTATAACGATGCCTACAACGGAATGCTGTGGGTCAGCGACCGCATCGACAACCTCGAAATGTCGCTCTCTCCGGATGGCGAAATCGGGAAACGTATCGATGCTATCAGCAGTGAAGCCGCCAGCGAACGCCAGCGTGCCGGAAGAGTACAGCAGGTTATTTCCAGCATCGACAGCCAGATCGAGGAGATCATCAGCAAAACCATCGACTATGTAACCCAGCTGAAAAACGTCATCGGCGGAATACTCTACGGTGACATGGGCGGCCGCTACGATACCCTCTCCAACATGGGCTACATCGGCCGGAACGAGAACAAAAACCTCCAGCAGAAACTCGGCTCGATCAATAAAAAGCTCGATTCGTTTTTGGATATTCTCACCCAGCTCTACGACGCCGAGAAGCGGATAGAGGAATAATGCGGCCGGTAGTTCTAGAGCGGAATTCTGATGGGAATGTGGGGATAATAAAAAAATTGCATCAGAATGAGCCGGATCTGTTGCTCAGCCTGAGACCCGCCGGCGACATGCGCTCTGGCAGTGATCAGCGTCGTGTACTCCTGTTACATATGCTGAAAGAGCCAGATCGGCTGTATAGCCTGCATCAGGTTCATTCCCACCGGGTTTACCGCACCGGCCCTGATATCACCTCCGAAACCGATGGCGATGGACTGGTAGCCGGCCACCCCGAACACGTTCTGGCGGTCAGTGTAGCCGATTGCATGCCGATTTTCCTCTTTCATGCAGTCTCCGGCCATTTTGCCGTTGTGCACTCGGGCTGGAAAGGCACCGGAATCGTGCTGCAGGCCTTGGACATGCTGACAGCTCAGACAGGTATTCAGGCCGCGGATTTCACTGCCGTTCTCGGACCCTCCATCCGCAGCTGCTGTTACAAGGTCGATGAAGAGCGGGCCGCCCGCTTCTCCGCGGCCTGGGGAGCCGAGTCGGTAGTGTGGCGCCCCCTCGGCGGCAGCGGCGCATACGGCAGCGGCGCAGACCGCAGCCGGGGCCGGGCGCCGTATCTCGACCTGCTGCAGGCCAACTCCAGCAGCCTGCAGGGGGCCGGAGTACAGGACCTCCGTTACGTAGATGAGTGTACCGCCTGCACCCCCGATCTGGGATCGTTTCGCCGGGAAGGGCCGCAGCACTTTACCCACATGCTTGCAATGATCGGCTATTTTAAGTAATGTTGCAGCGAGAGTTACACAAGAGGATTTACAGTATGG
>CAZAMY010000321.1:0-3852 GCA_964485995.1 uncultured Sediminispirochaeta sp. | reverse complement strand
GGTTTGGCTGTCTCTACAGTGGCAACTCATCTTTCAAAAGCTCTGGAAAAACTCGGACTCGGATCAAGAACTGAGCTTGTGTGGCTCTACGGACGCCTACAGGGCGGGACCGATGAGTTTCCCTCCCGCGAACTATCGAACAGCCCCTAAAACCGGCTCTTCTGTTCGGTTTCTAACTGCGCGGCTGCTTCACGCACAACATAGTCGGTGCTGCCCAGGCCGTACTGCAGGGCCATTTTCATCTGTCCCATCTCCTCGAGCGGGATATTGAGCAGATTCTCACCGGGAAAACTCTGCAACACGCGGATTGCCTCGCTGTCTATAGCCACCATGTCGCCGGAGGCCATTACCAGGTTGGGATAAATATAGTCCCCGCGGCCGGACTGGGTATTGGTGGTTCGGCGGCCGTCAATAAAAACCAGGTCAGGCTGCCAGCCCAGGTTCAGCTCTCCGACTTTGTATTCGGTCAGCGGACGCTCCTCGTGCAGGTAGGTACGGTCATCCATGTTGATCCAGCCCACACTCAGTTTCTGTGAAGCTGAGAAACGGGCGGAGTTGTGGCAGCGCATATTGGCGGCATACACCCGGCGGTCGGCTTCATAAATACTCTTGGGCACCTTGAAGCTGTCCCAGTACTGCCCACCGACCTTCATCTCCACCCAGCTGTCTTCTTCAAAATCGATAAACGGAACCCCGTAACGTTTCAGCAGAGGCAACACGCCCAAATCACGCACCACCTCACAGGTAGGTCCGTCGGCTTTTCCTGAGCTCTCGCCCACGGAAACCTCCAGACCATGGTCTAACAGCAACTCTATAATTGCAGTAAGAAAGTCGAGATTGGTAGATAAAGGCATCTCGAAACGGCAGTTGAAATTCGGTTTCAACAGTACCTTGTCTCCCCGGCTGAAGGCCTTATCGAGGCCGCCGAGTAGCTCAGCTGCTTTGCCCACGGTTCGGGGCAGATAATCGCCGTTCATATGGCCGACCTTGGCCACAACAGGTTTACTATTCTCAGTGTACTTATTTACAGTTCTTTTTCTGGGTTCATACATCATGCTGCTCCTAGTGAATTATTTTTCCGAGAAATGACCGGGTGCGATCGTGTTTTGGATTTTTGAACAACTCCTTCGATTCACCTTCTTCTACGACTATTCCGTCGTCCAGTACCATTACCCGCGTCGAAGCCTCGCGAATAAACCCCATCTCGTGACTCACTACAATCATCGTCATGTTATCCTCAGTGGCCAGCGACACCATGACATCTAAAACCTCTCTGATCATCTCCGGGTCAAGTGCTGAGGTCGGTTCATCAAAAAACATCATTTTGGGTTGCATGGCCATCGCCCTTGCAATTGCAACCCGCTGTTGCTGACCTCCTGAGAGCTGATCAGGGTATTTGTCAGCCTTGTCTGAAAGCCCGACCCGTTCGAGCAGTTGCTTTGCTCTCTCCGTAGCCTCTTTCTGAGATAAACGCCGCACATTAACCGGTGCCAGCGTAATATTCTGAAGGGCTGTAAGATGCGGGTAGAGACCGAACAACTGAAACACCATCCCAATTTCTGTCCTGATTTTGTTGATATTTACATGCGGGTCCAAAATATCAACACCTTCGATAAGAATCTTTCCTGAAGTCGGCTCTTCTAGTCGGTTCAAGCAGCGAAGTAGAGTGCTTTTCCCGCTTCCGGAAGGCCCCATAATAGCGACCACTTCTTTTTGCTTAATTTCGAAAGAAATATCCTTTAGAACGTGGAGACTTCCAAAATGCTTCTGAAGATTTTCTACTTCTATCATTACGTCACTGTTTTCATCTATTGTGCTCATTTTCTACCTCTTTAGCTTCTGTTTTCTCTTATACTCCAGGAACCCTACATAACGAGTAAGCGGCAGCACCAATACCAGAAAGATGAGTGCCGTAACTAGGAGTGGAGTCGGATTTGCGTATTTAGTTGATAAGATTCTCCCGGTCTTCAAGGTCTCTGTAACCGCAATCAGAGAACAGTAGGCAGTATCTTTGAGTATCCCTATCCACCGTCCAGTGAGAGTCGGGGCAACAATGCGGTACGCCTGCGGGAGGATAACCAGACGCATGGTCTGAAAAAATGACATTCCCTGCGAACGGGCTGCCTCCACCTGGGTTCGATGAATTGCTTCAATACCTGAACGGAAAATCTCACTGATATATGCCGAGCCAATCAGGGTCAGAGCCAGTACTCCGGTTGTGACCGGACCAAGTCGAATATTCAAGGTCGGCAATGCGTAGTAAATAAAGAAAATAATAACAATCGGTGGAATCGCTCTTAATACGTTCACATAAAAAACAATAAATATGGTAATCATCTTGACCTTCATTATTCTGAATACAGAAAGAAGGATTCCCAGTAGAGTGGCAAAGACGATCGAAAAAACAGCGATTTTAACAGTAACAAACAATCCTTTGATAAAAAGGTGCCAGTTTCCGGACATAACCTGTTTGTTAAAGAAGACATGTCCTATCCGATTGAAATCAGCTCCTGAATAAGCGAACAACACATAGAGAAGTTCAGCTATTAAAAAAACTGCAAATAAGGCCTGGACTAACTGTGATTTTGTGCTGTCCATTAGTACTATCGCGGTTATCACCATGGTAAGAAAGATAAATAAAGTAAGCAAAACCTTACCAATGATATTCAAAGACCCTGACAGGGGCAGTAGCAAGATCCATGCAGCAACTATCCCAATGAGTATCGATAGCAGGAAACTATATTTACGGTACCAAGGCAGCGCCGATCTGTTTTGTATCAATTCCATATTCTTTTCTCCTGCAGCTCCTAACTTAGTTTCGCACCCGATATTTGTACAATACCTTTTCCATCCTGGAAGAAAGCAGCACTAGGGGTAAAATAACAATCGCGTAAATCGCCGAAGCGACCACCAGGGGTGTTATTGAATTGATGGTCGTACTCAGCTGACGAGCCCTGGTCAGAAGTTCCGGTGCGGCAGCAACCGAAGCTACTGCAGAAGAACGCATGACTCCCACCAGAATACTGGTCATAGGAGGGATAACTACGCGGATTGCCTGCGGTAATATGATGAACCGCATAATCTGTGCAAAGTTCAAGCCCGTAGTTTGGGCTGCCTCGATCTGGATCCTTCCAATCGATTCTATTCCACTTCTGAATATTTCAGTGGCGTAGGCGCTATACAGTAGTGTTATCGCAATAATAACCGCCACGGTGGAGCTAAACCGGAACCCTACATACGGCAGCGCATAATATACCACTACTATCAGAACAATATCCGGCATAGATCGAAACACATCAGCATATGCTGTAACAAAAATGTTGATAATCTTGTTATTAAAAGACCTAAAGATTGCTAACATCAGACCAATTATAGGAACCAGAAAAATACTAATGAGTCCGATTTGCAGTGTTGTCAAAAAGCCGCGGAACAATATATGCCAGTAAGGAGTCATCGCCTTAAAATCAAAAAACTGCCGGCCTAATAAGTCCCAGTTTGCTCCAGCGTAACGGTAAAATAGTAAACCATGGAGAAAAATGAACAGCAGAGCCATGATGTTTTTTAATAATGATGACTTTGTCCGATCGAGAATTAGATTTATAATCCATACATAAGCAATCAGGAGTAAGAAAAAAACCTGTACAATTCCGACAAAATTGGGTACAGCATTTTCTTGTGGCAAAAAGAACAGAGTATAAAGTACAATTAGTAACAGAGACACACTCTGAAACATGGGGTGCCAGTACCATACAGTTGGTTTTGTGTTGCTATTTTTCATAGTGCTCTCTCAATTAATTATAGATTGGCCGACCGCCAGGGGCCGACCAATCCTTTGTTGGTAGATTATTTACT
>CAZAMY010000320.1:0-3853 GCA_964485995.1 uncultured Sediminispirochaeta sp. | reverse complement strand
GAAAAAATGCACTGGAGGAGCTGCAGACGCAGATCTCCGCCCAGCAGATGGACCGCTTTGTCGATCGAAACCTGCGGGTGCTGGTGGAGGAGAGTGTTCCGGAGGAGTCTCTGGCTCTCGGCCGGGCTTACCTGCACGCACCGGAGGTGGACGGTACCGCGATTATCCTCAGCGACAGCCTCGTACCGGGCAGCTGGACCGACATGCGGGTGGTAAAGCGCAACAACTTCGATCTGGAGGTGGTGCCGCAGAATGAGCTCGTCTGAACCCGACTACCTGCAAGTGCTGAACCGGGAACAGAAGCAGGCGGTACTGCACCAGGGCCGCGCGCTGCTGATTCTGGCGGGAGCCGGCTCCGGTAAAACCCGGGTCATTACCACCAAAATCGCCTATCTCATCGATCAGTTGGGGGTGGATCCGCATTCCATTTTAGCGGTTACCTTCACGAACAAGGCTGCTGATGAGATGCATGCGCGGGTGCTGACAATGGCTCCCGAGGCCCGCGGCGTGATGATCCGCACATTCCACTCCTTCGGAGCCTGGATGCTGCGGCGCAATGCCCATCTACTGGGCCTCAACAGTAATTTTTCTATTTATGACGATGAAGATGCCCTGACCCTGCTGCACAGCTTATATAGTTCTTACAAACGCCGCGAACTGAACCCCTATAACCGCATGATCAGCCGGGCCAAGGATTACGCCCTCGGCCCCGATGATGACCTGTCCCGCATCAGTACCGATCCCCGTTTTCAGGAGATGTACGAGCGCTACGAGCAACGCTTGCGGGATATCGGCAACGCCGATTTCGGCGATCTGATTCTGCGGCCGGTCGAGCTGCTGCGCTCGGAACCGGAGGTGCTGCGGCGCATGCACTCGCGTTTCAGGGTGATTCTGGTGGATGAATATCAGGACTCTAATGTGGCGCAGTACGAGCTGCTGAAGCTGCTCTACGGGCCCGAATCCTCCCTCTGTGTAGTGGGAGATGACGACCAGTCGATTTACCGCTTCCGGGGAGCCGAAGTGCGCAACATCATCACCTTTCCCGACGAGTTCAAAGAAACCACCATTATAAAGCTGGAGCAGAACTATCGTTCCACCGAGCGAATTCTGTCGATAGCCTCGCAGGTAGTGGACAACAACCGCCAGCGCCTCGGCAAAACCCTGTGGACCAGCCGCGGACAGGGTGCCAAGGCTAAAATCGCCTATCTGCGCGACCATGATGAAGAGGCCGAATACTGTGCGCGGCTGCTGGATGACGGAAACCTGGCCGGTACGGCCATCCTGTACCGCACCAACGCCCAGTCGCGCAGTCTGGAGACCTGCTTCGTTAAAAAAGGAATCCCCTATAAGATCGTCGGTTCGCTGCGCTTTTACGAGCGGGAAGAGGTGAAGGACGCCTTGGCGCTGCTGAGTTTTTTTGTCAACCGCCGCGACGAGGTCGCCTTCCGGCGTATAGTCAACAAGCCGGCCCGCGGCATTGGTGCGAAGACTGTAGTTTCCATAATCGAGGAGTCCCTGAACGAAGATGGTGATCTGCTCTTCGCCATGCAGAGAATGGCCGCCAGGCTGCCCGGCCGCAGCAAAAAAGGGGTAGAGGAAGTCCTGGCCTATTTTAAGGAGCTGGAGGCGGCCGTTTCCGAGAAGCTTTTGTCAGATTTTATCAATGCGGCGGTACGAAAATCGGGAATACTGGAGTATCACCGCAAGCAGGACGAGGTGGCCCTGACACAAAAAGTAGCCAACCTGGAGGAGCTGGTCAGTGCGGCCGGCGACTATTCGGGCGGCATGGAGGGACTGAGTCAGTTTCTGGAAGACCTCGAGCTGGATCGCTCGCGTATTGCTAAAGACGATCCGGCGGCCCTGCCGGGGGTTACCCTGATAACGATGCACAATACCAAGGGGCTGGAGTTCGACCGGGTGATTATTACCGGTATGGAAGAGGGCTTGTTCCCCAGCCGGCCGGATGAAAAGGACGATGAGCTGGAGGAGGAGCGGCGAATATTCTATGTCAGTATAACCCGTGCACGCTATGAACTCTACTTCACCGCCTGCCGTCAGCGGATGATCTGGGGACGGACCAATTTTCAGATGCCCTCCCGCTTTCTGAACGAGCTGCCGGAGGCTGAAGTGGAGGTCGATTCGCGGTACTCTCTTCCGGGGATGGGGCCTGGCGGGTACGGCAGCGGCGGCGGTATTGGGGCTTACAGCGAAGAGGCACAGCAGTGGAAAAAGGGGACCCGGGTGTATCATGACGACTACGGTGCCGGTGTGGTATGGAAAACTGCGCACAACGGAAGCCATTTGGTAGTATTTGTGCGCTTCGAAACCGGGCAGACAGCCCAGTTTATCCCCGAATACGCCAGCCTCGAAAAGATTGCGGATGAGTTTTAGGCCGTGGTGGGAGAGAAAGAAGGGAGATGAGTGTGGATAGCAGCGAAAGGAACCGTCTGCCGACAGTTAAGCGGGCCCGCGGATACCGTGTGTATGGCAGCGACGGCTCCCGCTACATCGATTTCTACCTCAACGGCGGTCGGGCGCTGGCGGGCCACCGGCCCGGCGGGGCTCTGCAGGTGGTGAAGTCAACGGCTGAGCGGGGCTTGTGGGCAGAATATCCCGGAAGGTGGCGCCACCGGGCCGATCAGCTGGTGAAGCAGTTGTACTCCGGGGTTGAGGATATCACCTATTTCCCCAGCATCGAGCATGCGCTACAGGCCCTCCAGGCCCTGCGGGGCAGTCCGGTCCGCATTATCGACACCCCCTTTGAGCTCCATTCGGGCGAACCGGCCGGCCCTATGGACGCTGTTCTCCTGCACCGTCCCTGGGCACTGAGCGAAGCGCAGCAGCAGCGCCTGAACGCAGGCGGGTACGGGCAGTTTTTTATTCCCCTCATCCCCTTTCCGGGACGATTTCTGCCGGTTCCCCTGTGCCGTCTGCGGGGGCGGGCGGCCGGACTAGTTGAGCCGTATGAACTGAGTCCGGTCCTGTTTCATCTGCTGATAAAAGGCCTCACAGATCTGCAGCGTCTGCTGCAGCGGGAATTTGCTTCGGAGTGGTGCCGCTTTGACCTGCCGGGGGTTAGACGCTTCGGCCCGTACCTGCAATTCGAGTACGGGGCTGAAGAGTACTCCCGGTTTTATCGCGAGATGTTGGAAAAAGGCGTGTTAGTACCTCCTAGTCAACAAACTCCGGCAGTTGTACCGGCTGAGTTTACAGATGGCGAGGTTTTGCCGTTAATTAGAGGGTGTAAGGAGAGAACATGGAAACGGTAGACCTTATCAGTATAATCGCCAGACTGGCAGCCGGAGCTATCGCCACCTTTCTGGCAATCCTCCTATGGGCAAAAACCCGTGATACCGCCTGGATGCTGATTATAATGGGCGTCATTGTGGAATATGGCGAGATCATCTATTCGACATTGCAGCTGTTCGGCGTGGTGTCATCAGATGTGTTCATCTATCCCCAGCTGGTGAGAGTGGAGGTGGTGCTGCAGAATCTGCCGCTCCTGTTTTTCAGCGCAGGCTTTCTGGTTATGCTGCTGCGCAGCCGTCGCATGGAATAGAGGCTTGACGCAGCGCAAAAATTGAATATTATAAGAACTTACCAATAAAAAAAGGAGTAGCGTATGACGGCATTATTAGTAGGTATTCTGGTTCTATTGTTCACTATTTATTCGGTGCTTCCTTTTGAATGGGCTTTGCAATGGTGGCCCTATGTGTTAGATTTCCTGAAAGGCGGAATCCCTGTACTGGCACTGTTTATCGGATTGGTTGCAGTGTTAATAGGAATAGCCGATATACGAGATCGAATAGAGGAGAAGAAAGAGAAGTCCGAGACGGATGCGGATGAATCAGAA
>CAZAMY010000319.1:0-3853 GCA_964485995.1 uncultured Sediminispirochaeta sp. | reverse complement strand
TACACGTCACGGGATAAAGCATTCGCACCGTTGGAATCATCGGCATGCAGCAGAAGATTCTGCAGTTCGAAGGTTGACGCGACTACCTGTATCTGACGGATTACCAGGGGGAACAGACGCTTTATCAGGGTCAGATACTTCTGACGATAGGTATCGGTGTGATTTATGATACTTGAGATCTGTGCATAACGGTCGCGTACCAGCTGTCCCTGCCTGTCGCGCTTTTTCGGTACAAAACGGGTAAGGGTGTCGACGATTTTGTCGGATTGAAACAGCTTGTACATTGAAAAGTAAAATAACAGTAAGGCCGACATATTTCGCAGAGCCGGAAAACGGCGGGTTTCCTCTTCCAGAAACATCAGCAGAGCGCTTATCTCGCGGTCTATCGAGTGTCCCGGGTCTTTGGCCCGCGAATCGGCCCCGGAAAACGAACTGCCTTTATCCTCTTCGGCTAACTCCTTGGTTTCCAGAAGCGCCAGGGTTTTAATGATCTGTCGACGGGTGCGGTTGCTCTGACAGTCGAAAAGATAGTGCCGCAGGCTCTCCCTCTGCTCGGGGGTAAACAGCTGTGAGCTTTCGGCAATTTCATCGCCTTTTTGCGAAAACTGTTGCTTGAGGATTGAGTGGAGATTAGTACCGAAGTCATCCAGGGCAGATTCGGCATTGAAATCGGCGGGGAGACTGCGGATAAAGGAATGCAGCAGCTGCGTCATGTAGGGTGATACCTTCAATTTAAGC
This sequence comes from uncultured Sediminispirochaeta sp., assembly GCA_964485995.1. Lineage (GTDB taxonomy): Bacteria > Spirochaetota > Spirochaetia > DSM-16054 > Sediminispirochaetaceae > DSBN01. Next base: position 3,115 of record CAZAMY010000319.1, on the reverse strand, counting down.
GGAATGCTCTGCAGCAGCATATCGTAGATCGCTTCGATAGTTGATTGCAGGTTTCGTACCAGCTGCAGTGTTACTGCCGGCTCGCCGCGCAGGAGGTCGAGGCTCGGGTCTTCGGGAATATAGGCGCAGTGCGACAACTGGAAGTTCGCCGGATCAATATGTTCTTCTGCAGGCATATTGCGATTGTAATTACCAATGACATCCGTTGGATTGAAATGGGACGCATTGAAGGTTTTGTAGCGGTTATGCCACAGGTAAAACTTGTTGTCCTTGCTGTATTCATGGGCAAAGCGCAAATAGGTAACTGCCGCTATATGGGCAGCCGGCTGCGGGTTTGTTACAATGACAATTTTGTCGGCCAGCCGGAGGTAGGGCAGATTTTCGGTTTCATCGGCGCCCGCCGGAAGATCCATTACGATAAGGTCGTATTCCTGGCGCAGCTGTTCGAGATAAGACTGCTCCAAAGTGGTGTAGAGATCCTTTACAGCGGATTGGCCCAATTTAGAGGCCGGAAAGAGAAGGTCGAGATTGCTGAACACCTTTATACTGAAGTCGGTGTACGGGAGCTTCGCCGAGATCTTCTTTGGAAGCGCAGCGAGCTTCTTATACGGTATTGAGAGTATTTCGGCAATATCCGAGAGCGGATCGAGATCGATCAGAGCGACTTTCTGCTGTTTTCGGGCGGCGAACAGGGCTAAGTTAGTGGCTGTAGTTGTTTTGCCGACGCCCCCCTTTCCTGAGGCTATTGCAATTGTTAAGGACATACTAAGTATGTACCATAATTTGCGCTATCTGTACAGTAAAAGCCTCCTTCTGGGGCAGCGCAGAATTATTTCCGGGCTGTTATATTCGCCGGCATTGTGTTATTATTAAATAAAAAGAGATCGATTGGAGTGGTTTTGATGCAGTTAGATGAAGCGTCGGTGCAGAACAGGTTGTCCCTGGATGATGTGTATAATCACAGCCTTGAGATTGCTGAAAAATACAGCGAGGCCCCGGATTATGTAGCGCTGTATATCCGCGAGTTACTGCGGAACAATCAGTATCTGAAAAGCGATGATAAAAAAGTTACTGAATTGCGGAAGATAATCGAAGACAACGAACAGAGGGTAACGCAGGGTGAACAGTCGCAAGAACTCGAGCGAATTCGCAGTTTTGTTGAAGAACGGGACGCGGCTCTTGAGCTGCAGCGGGCTTCTGAGGAGATCAGCTTCCGAAAACGGATCGAAGAGTACTACCTGCCCAAACAGCTGGTCAATGCCATTATCGAAAAGGGCGAAATTCCGACAGCCACTGCCGAGCAGTTCGTGGGGATCGGTTTCATAGATATTGCCGACTATACCTTTTTATCGAAATTTCTCAGCCCGAACGAGAACCAGACAGTCTTGAACGGCCTCTACGCCGCTTTTAATTTCGTGTTGAACCGCCACGGCGGATATCTGAATAAAATCGAAGGCGACAGCCTGATGTTCCATTTCGGAGGATCACTCGATCCGAATGTCCGTGAGTTGAACCGTGAACAGCAGGAACGCTATATTGCCCGGGAGCTGTTTTACACCTGTGTGGAGATGCAGCGGGTTGCGTTCCTCTTCAACCAGGCGAACGACCGCTTTTTGTACAATGAGGAGCGGGGTGCCCGTGAATCTATTACCAAAGCCTTCGAGATAATCCGTACCCTGCGAACCAGCAATGAACTCTCGCCATCGATCAACGCATTTTTCCAGATTCGTGTACGGATAGGTGCCAACATAGGTGAGGTTACGGTCGGAAACTTCGGTCCCGAGGGAGCCAAGCAGTGGGATATCATTGGTGTACCGGTGATAAAGGCCAAGCGGATGGAATCTACAGCTCCGGTCGGCGGATTCCGTATCTCCGAAGAGTTCTATAATGTGCTCAAGCACACCGGAGCGGTCGATGAATACTACAAGCGCTTTAAGCGGGAGGCCGAGGCGCTGTTCGGAAGCTTTAAGCATATTACCATGGATGAGCTATTTAAGTTCGGAAAAGTGACGCTGAAGGACAAACACAATGCAATGTTCAATACCTACAGCGTACAGGTAAACCCGGGACTGCCGGAAGCAATTATGAATCAGGTCGATCTTCTGATAAATAAGGGGCAGGAAGGGGCGCAGCGCATCTTGGAAATGCTTAAATACTACCGAGGCAACCGTTTTGTTATTAATGGTCTGGAATCGGTCTTCAAGCGGAGGGGCATCTACGTTCGCAAGCACGAACTCCTACAGCTGATTCTGCCGAGCCTTTACGAGCGGGTAGTGAGTGAAAACAGCGGCAATACTGAGTTAGCTCACAAGGCAATCGAGAACGACTACAATCTGTACAATTTATTCGAACTGCTCGGGAAAGTGCAGGATACCGTGAAGGTCGACCAGCTCCCCGAACGCCCCGATTTTGACTTCAACTCCTATGACCAGCATATGAACAGCATCCGGGAGTGGATGGAATACGAAAACACCTACCGTGAGAAGCGTGTGTATCAGCGCACCTACTTCTATAACTATATATTTCCGATGGTGTTCTATTCGATCCGCGCCTGTATCTTCGAGTTCCAGCTGCAGGAGGCTGAGCTGACCGAGCTCAGCGAGGCCGATGTATCTTGAGTTTCGCCATTTTGCGGAACATCTTGATAAGCCGTGCAGTTTCCGATTCTGAAAGTCCCGATCGGCTGAATATATCCCTGAAGAATCTGCCTACCTCTTCTTTTTCGTTCTGCTTGAAGAAGCCTATGTCATCGAAGGAATCGGTTACCTCCCGGCTCAATTCCAGCAGGCGGTTCTGTTCAATCGCTTGAAACCCGTGCATAGCAGGTCTGTATTCTCTCGAAAGACTATAGGTAATTACCTGTACCGCATGCGACAAGTTGAGCGATGGAAACTCATCTGAAGAGGGGATGCGAACCGCTACGTTGCAGTGGGACAGCTCCTCGTCGGTAAGCCCGTCGGATTCACGGCCGAAAACCAGCGAAATGGTTCCGGCACCCATGTCGGCCAGGTGAGTGGCGAACTGTTCCGGAAGCAGTGAGAAATACTTGCGGTATTTTCCGCGGCGGCGGGTGATGCCGGCGGCTAAAATGCTGTCGGAAAGGGCCTCCGGCAGG
>CAZAMY010000318.1:0-3855 GCA_964485995.1 uncultured Sediminispirochaeta sp. | reverse complement strand
GCTCCTGCCCGGCAGCATGGCCGTCTCGCGGTTGCGGATCCCCGACTCATACACCACCGCCGCCGGCCAGCTAATCAGCCCCTTCAGCTTGATGGGATGTGCCGGATCGACCCGAAAGGTGGATAAATCCCGCGAGTTGATCCCGACGAAGGCCGGCTGCAGTGCCTCGGCTTTGTGCAGGTCTGTCGAAGAATGGAGCTCGACTAAGGGAATCATCCCCAGTTCAAGGGTTCGGTGGTAGAGCCGCTCCAGCTGCCCTTCTTCGAGGATGCGCGCAATCAGCAGCACCGCATCAGCCCCGGCCCGGTAGGATACCTCGATATCCTCAACCGTGAAAAGAAAGTCTTTGCGCAGCAGGGCCAGCGAGGGGAGGGCCCTCTTAACCGCCAGCAGGTCATCCAGCGACCCGGAAAAATGCTCCTCTTCGGTGAGAATGCTCACGGTCTGAATGCCGGCCTTCTGATATATGCGGGCCTGCTTCACCGGATCAAATATCGAATCAATTCTCCCCCGCGAGGGGGAGCTGCGCTTGATTTCGGCAATTACAAAGGGGGCGCGCCCGAAGCGGGCCAGCGGGGCCGTCCGCTCGACTGGCACCGCAGCTCCGAGTTCCGAGCCCATCTGTTCCAGCCGGGCCCGCCGCTGTGCCACTATCTCTGTGAGAATATTCTCCATTACCCCACCGTCTCCTCTACCGGCTGTCGCATTTTTTCGGTTGCGGCGGCTATCTGCTGCAGCTTGTCCGCAACCCGGCCGGTCTCCAGGGCGTCCTTCGCGCGGGAATAGCCTTCCATAATCGACCCGGCACCCCCGTAAACATACAGAGCTGCGCCGGCATTCAACAGCACCGCCTCGCGGATTGCCGGGCGGCCTTCGCCGGTCAAAATCCGGTGTGCCTCGGCGGCGTTGTCCTCCGCTGAACCTCCCTGCAGCTCCTCCGGCGGGTAGAGCGGCAACCCGTGTTCCTGCGGATCGAACAGGCCCTCCTCCAGGCACCCGGTCGCATCGGCATACACGGTCTTCGTAGTGGTCGAAACAGAAATCTCATCCAGCCCGTCATTGCCGTGGACCACCAGCACCCGTTCAACCCCGAGTTTTATAGCCGCCTGAGCCATGGGAACGCAGTAAGCCGGGTCGTAGACTCCCAGCAGCTGGTATTTCGCTCCGGCCGGGTTAGAGAGCGGACCCAGCAGATTCATAATCGTCTTGAAGCCCAGCTCACGCCGTACTGCCGCCGCGTGCCGCATGGCGCTGTGGTAGATGGGGGCGAACAAAAAGCCGAAACCGGTTTCGTTGATCAGGTGCTGTGATTCATCCGGTTTCAGATCGATGCTCAGTCCGAGTTCGGAATAGAAATCGGCGCTGCCGCTGAGCGAACTCACCGCCCGGTTGCCGTGTTTGGCCACCGCCGCCCCCGCACCGGCTGCCACCAAAGCTGCCATCGAAGAGATGTTGAACGAGCCGGTACCGTCACCGCCGGTACCGCAGGTGTCTAAAACCGGCATCTGCAGGTTGATCGGTACGCGCTTCTTCTGCAGCACCGACGCACAGCCGGCTATCTCGTCGGCGGTAATTCCCTTTGCATTCAGAGACACCAGGTAGGCCGATATCTGACTGGGAGTGAGGTTGCCGGCCGTCAGTTCGTCCATGAACCCGCGGGCGAGATCAAAGGAGAGGTGTGTGCCGCCGATACACTGCAGCAGGGTGTCGCGCAGCGGATACGGATCGCGCTGGTATTCAATAAAATTCTGCAGCAGCTTTCGGCCGTACTCCGAGGCAATTGACTCGGGGTGAAACTGGATTCCTTCTACCGGCAGATGGCGGTGCTGCACTCCCATTATCTCGCCGTCTTCACTGCGGGCGCTTATCTCCAGCTCTTCGGGAAGGCTCGCCTCCTCGGCTGCCAGCGAGTGGTAACGGGTAAATACCGCCGCCGAGGGCATAGCCCGAAACACTCCCCTTCCATTCAGCATAATCCGCTCGCTCTTTCCGTGCACGATGTGGCGGGCCGGGACGATGCTTCCGCCCAGGGCGTACACAATTGCCTGGTGGCCGAGGCAGATGCCTAAAACCGGCATTTTGGGCAGGCAGTGCCGCAGAATTTCCACCAGACGTCCGGCCTCCGCGGGGCGCCCCGGTCCGGGACCGGCTATCAGCATATCCGGCTGCAGCGCATCGATTTCCCGGGTGGTGATGCAGTCGTTGCGGGCTACCATAACCTCCTGCTCACTGACCTCTTTCAGGTATTGAAAAATGTTAAAGGTAAAGCTGTCGTAATTGTCGATTAAAAGGATCATTTTATAACTCCATTCCCACTGCGGCAGCTAAGGCCCGCAGCTTTTCGTTGGTTTCTTCGAACTCCCGCTCCGGAACCGAGTCGTAGACTACGCCGGCTCCGGCCTGCAGCACCAGGGTGTCGCCCTGTTTCAGCGCGCTGCGGATAGTGATGCAGGTATCCACCCCACCGTCCGGTTCCATATACCCGACTATTCCGGAATAAAAACCCCGCGGCTCGCCTTCAATCCGGTCGATGGTCTCCACCGCCCGGATCTTGGGGGCACCGGAGACCGTCCCGGCCGGAAAGGTAGCCCGGATAGCATCGGCTCCGCTCATGTTCGGGTCGATCTCTCCGCTTATTTTGGAGACAATGTGCATCACATGGGAGAACTGCTCTACCTGCATGTATTGGTCCACTTTGATGGTTCCCGGACGGCAGATGCGGCCCAGGTCGTTGCGGGCCAGGTCGATCAGCATCAGGTGTTCGGCCCGCTCCTTCTCGTCGTTCAGCAGTTCCGCCTCCAATCGCTGATCCTCTTCTACCGTCTCTCCTCGGCGGCGGGTGCCGGCAATCGGATGAATCTCGGCCCGGCCGTTCTTTACCTTCACATGCACCTCCGGTGACGAGCCGAACAGCTGGTACTGCCCGAAATCGATGTAGAACAGGTAGGGCGAGGGGTTGTGTGAGCGCAGCTGTTTGTACGCCTGCAGCGCCGGCATTTCCGTGCGCAGGTATACCCTCCGGGAGAGTACTCCCTGCAGCAGATTGCCCTGTACGATTTCATTTTTCACCTGCTGCACCCCCTGCATGTACTCCTCTTTTTCACCGGATTTGCTCAGCAGGGTACCGGGGTAGCTGTGCTCTTCGGCCGACAGATAATTGAAGTTCAGATCATTGAGTCTGTCTTCGGTGGCCGCTATCGCCGCCGGAAGGTCTATCTGGTGTTCCTTATAGTTCAATCCCATCAGGTAGATGATGTCGGTGTAGTGGTCAAAAATTATAAAGATGTGCCCGAATATGAAGGCGGCGGTCGGCAGTCCGAGTGTATCCTCCTTCAGGGTGAACTTGATATTGTCACAGAAACGGGCAAACTCGTAGGAGAGAAAACCAATACCTCCGGCCGGCAGAGGTATGTCCTGCTGCAGCGGCGGATGCTGGCGGGCAAAGTAGCCGAGCAGTTCCAAGATGTCCTTCGCAGCTGTTTTCAGTTTGTGGCGTTTCCCCGCCCGGCTCATCACCAGGTCGGAGCCCTCCTGCAGGATGGTGAAGGCCTCCTGTACCAGCAGCAGTGAATACCGTTCCCGCCCCTTTTTAAAAGAGGCGGATTCCAGAATCACTTTGGCATCCAGTTTTTTGGCCAGGGTAAACGGGGTAAACCGGTCTCCCGAAAAGGTCTTGATTATTCCATCGCGCCTTCCCCGGCCGGCTTCCAGGTCAAAAAACCCGCCGGAAACTGTTTTGGTCGGTATCATTCAAACACACTCCTTCTTCTTGCGGCTGTGGTGCCCGTGGTTCTTTGAACCCGGACACAAAAAAAGCGCCCGAGGTCTCGCCCCGGGCGCTGTTACATTCCCGTG
>CAZAMY010000317.1:0-3860 GCA_964485995.1 uncultured Sediminispirochaeta sp. | reverse complement strand
TTCTTTTTGCACGAGTTTCAACCGATGCATCGAGGAAAATTTTTACTTTCGCATCTGGGAATACTACTGTAGTAATGTCGCGCCCCTCAACCACAGAATCCAATCCTGAGGCGACCTGTCGCAGGTCTCGATTGACCACCGTTCTGATATCGCTGACCGATGAAACCTGTGCAACCCAGGCATCTACCGCGTCGGTATGCAGGAATTCCTCTACGCGCTGCCTGTTCACATACAGTCCGTCCGGCTTGAGCTCGAAGCGGCAGTTCTTTGCCACTTCTACCATCTTTTCCTGATCTTTCGGTGGACCGCCGGGATACTCCTGCAGGATCTGCCAAGTAATAGCCCGGTACAAATTCCCGGAGTTGATATAGTACATGCCCGTTCTCTCTGCAATTTGCCTGGCAATAGTACTCTTGCCGACTCCCGCCGGCCCGTCGATAGCAACAATCATGTGTATCCCCTCTTGAAGAACCAGTTTACCTCATCCTTGCTCAACAGCCGGAAGCTACCCGTCGAAAGGCCCTCCAGTGTAACCGGCCCGATTCTCACCCGGATGAGGCGCTTGATGTCAATGCTGCTGGCTTTGAACAGGTTTCTTATTTCTCGATTTTTCCCCTCTATTAGGGTAAGCAGAACCTCTTCGGGGCTGATTATACGAAAAGATTTGATTTTGTAAAACGTCTCGCCGATCTCAATGCCGCGTTCCCACTGTCTGAGCGTACTCTCATGAACCGGATGATGGCAGAAAATTCGGTACTCTTTTTCGATTTCGGAGGACGGATGCGAAACGATACGGGTGAAACTGCCATCGTTGGTAAAAAAGATAAGGCCCTCGGACATGAAGTCGAGCCGCCCCACATTGTGCAGCCGCTCCGTAAAATGGGGACTGAGGAGGTCGACCGCTAAAGGACGCCCTTCGGGGTCGTAGTTGCTACAGATATACCGGGGCGGCTTGTACATGGCGATATAGCGCGATTCTGCTTCCGGCTGAACCGCCCGCCCGTCAAAGCTTACCACGTCGCCGGGATACACCTTGCTCCCGGGCTCAGTGACGGTTGCACCGTTAACAGACACCCTTCCGGCGGCAATAAACTCTTCATTTTTACGGCGTGAGCCGATTCCGCAGCGGGCCAAATAGACCTGCAGGCGGATGCCGTTGTTATGACTCATCACTCTCCAGTTCGAAGCGTTCCTTATCGAGCTCATCGAGATGGGGCAAGTCGGATATGCTTCTCAGCCGGAAGAGCTTGAGAAACTCCTTGGTGGTGCCGTACTGTACCGGCTTGCCGGGTACATCCTTTTTTCCCACTACTTTAACCAGAGTGCGTTCATGCAGCTGTTTGACCATGTTTGCCGAAGAAACCCCCCGAATATTGTCGATTTCACCCCGGGTAATAGGTTGTGAATAGGCAATGATAGACAAAGTTTCTAGTGCGGCTTTCGACAGGCGGCTTTCGTTTCTCCGTCCGTATCTGTCTTTGAGATGCTCCCACAGGTCGGCCTTTGGCGCAAACTGTATGCCGCCGCTGATCTCGATCAGCTCAAGACCGTGGTCTTCCCGGGAGTACTCCTCCCGTATCTGCAGGAGAACTCTGTCGACTATATCCTGCGGCAGATTCGCATAGCGGGCCAGTTTCTCGACCTCGATAGGTTCACTTTCAAGAAACAGGATTGCCTCTATGAGTGCAGCTTCACGTTCCAGTTTCATACTCCTTTTCCTTCGGTATCGGGCTGAGGCGGCGAATCTTTATGTCACCGAACAATTTGTTTTGGTAAATGCCGATAATTCGTGATTTAACCGAATCGAGAATAGCCAGAAACGAACAGATGATGTCCATGGCCACATGCGGCCTGGTGATGAGATCGGTAAAGTAGAACTCACCCTGCCCGTCCAGCAGCTCGTTGATCAGGCTGATTTTTTCATTCACCGTAATCTCTTCATGCAAGTCGATTACGTTTTCGGCGGAGATCGAGGAGATCAGATGGGAAAATGTTTTCAAGAGGTCCCACACATCGATTTTCGACCAGGTCTGGTCATCATCGGGAAACGGCAGAGCCGGCTGAATCTTTTTGCGTTCGATGACCCATTCGGCTTCCTGTTCTTTCTCCGCCATAATTTCGGTGAGTTTTTTGTACTTCTGATACTCAATCAGCCGTTCTACCAATTCGCGGCGAGGATCTTCCAGCTCATCGTCGAAATCGACCTCTACCGGCAGGAGCATCTGCGATTTGATGTACAGCAGCGTCGAAGCCAGCACATAGAACTCTGTGAGGTCTTCGAGCTGCCGGCCGGCCGCATACTGGATGTAGGCCAGAAACTGCTCGGTGATATCGGCGATGGGAATGTCATAAATATTGATTTCATTTTTTTTAATCAGAAAAAGCAGCAGATCGAGCGGCCCTTCGAAGTCGTTGAGTTTGAACTGCTGTTTCTCCGATTCTACACTGGTCGAGACTTGTTCTGTGTCCATTACCTCTAAAAGAGTTCCTTATCCGAGGAGGCTTGTTCTGCAGCGGCTTCTGGCTGGCTCTGTGCGGTTTTTTCTTCCTTGCCGCCGCCTTTTGTAGCGCCCTTTTGTGCGTCACTTTCATGTGCATAGCGCTCGGGAAACAGGAGCCGGCGAACCTTCTCGTCGATATCTTTGGCAATATCAGGATTGTTATCCAGGAACTCTTTCGCGTTCTCCCTGCCCTGACCGATTCTCTCTTCGCCGTATGAGTACCAGCTGCCGCTTTTCGAGAGTAACTCGAATTTGAGAGCTGCATCCAGAAGACTGGCAGTGGCACTTACACCCTTACCGAAGATAATCTCCAGTTCCACCTTTTTGAACGGCGGGGCCACCTTGTTCTTGACTACTTTTACCCGCACCCGGTTGCCGATGGCATCATCGGAGCCCTTTGAGATGGTTTCGATTCTGCGTACCTCGAGACGTACCGAAGAGTAGAACTTGAGGGCTCGTCCGCCGGTAGTGGTTTCGGGGTTGCCGAACATCACCCCGATTTTCATGCGGATCTGGTTAATAAAAATAAGGCTGGTACCTGACTTCGAAATAGTACCGGTAAGCTTTCTGAGGGCTTGACTCATAAGGCGGGCCTGTAAGCCCATGTGAGAGTCACCCATTTCACCTTCGATTTCGGCTTGAGGGGTCAAGGCCGCTACAGAGTCGACAACAATGACATCTACCGCCCCCGATCGAACCAGCGATTCGGCGATCTCGAGTGCCTGTTCACCGGTATCGGGCTGAGAAACCCAGAGTTCGTCGGTGTTCACCCCCAAATTGCGGGCGTAGACCGGGTCGAGAGCGTGCTCGGCATCGACAAATGCGGCAATACCGCCCTGCTTCTGTGCTTCTGCAATCGCATGCAGTGCCAGAGTGGTTTTACCAGAAGATTCAGGACCGTAGATTTCGATTACCCGACCTCGCGGATATCCGCCGACACCCAAGGCGGAATCGAGCAACACGGATCCGGATGGTATGACGCGAATGCTGGTGTCGCGGCCGTCGCCGCCGAGTTTCATCAGCGACCCCTTACCGAACTGCTTCTCTATTTGCAAACGAGCAGCTTCGAGAGCCTTGTTCTTTTCTTCCAGGTTGCCGGGTGTCTCCTGGGTAACGTTACTGCTTTTCTTGGCCATATTTCCTCCTACGAACTCAGGCGTATCTAATAGATTCGCTTCCACTAGAGTACTACAGCTGCATTCGCGTGTGTGCTTCAGAATGGTACAATAATTTTCTAAACTCTATCTTATAGGCTATATGAACGGCTGGTCAAGAACAGTAATTCTAATTGTGGAAGTTAGAGAACTTCCACAACTATAATTACATCAAAATCTTTAAGCTAAGTTGCTCATCTTAAAC
>CAZAMY010000316.1:0-3863 GCA_964485995.1 uncultured Sediminispirochaeta sp. | reverse complement strand
TGAACCAGACGGTGAACCGTGCCTTTCGCGAGGATCAGGTGTTCAGGATGGATCATTATCTGGGAAAGGAGACGGTTCAGAACATCATTTTCTTTCGCTTTGCCAACAGCATTTTCGAACCTCTCTGGAACCGAAACTATATCGACAGTGTACAGATTACAGTCGCAGAGGACATCGGGGTGACCCGCCGGGGAAGATTTTATGAAAAAACCGGGGCTATCCGGGATATTTTCCAGAACCATATGCTGCAGGTGCTTTCGCTGATCGCTATGGAACCGCCCGACAGTTTCAAATCGCGGCAGGTCCGCGACGAGAAAGTGAAGATTATCCGTTCTCTGCGGCCGGTATCCTTACAGGAAGTGCCAAAGGTATCTATAGCCGGGCAGTATACCGGCGGGAAGGTCAACGGAACCACCGTGCAGTCATACCGTGAGGAGGAGAATGTAGCTCCCAACAGTACCATGCCCACCTATTTCGCCGCAAAGGTACATATTGACAATTGGCGCTGGGCTGAGGTGCCGTTCTACCTGCGTACAGGCAAACGGCTGCCACGCCGGGTAACCGAGGTGGTAATCCGGTTTCGCCAGCCGCCGCTCAAGCTGTTCAGGGATGACTGCACCCCTTTGGATGCCTCCCGATTGGTTTTAACCATCCAGCCGGAGGAGAAAATTACCTTTCATCTGGGGGTGAAATATCCCGAATCAAATAACTTGATCGTACCGGTGAACCTCGGGTTCAAATACAGCGACTACTTCGACCGGACCTATGTTTCGCCCTATGAACGGCTGCTGCGCGACTGTCTGGCCGGAGACCAGGCCCTGTTTGTGCGGCAAGACGGGGTAGAAGCTTCTTGGGAGTTTGCCGACCCCTTCGTTGCATGGTGGGAGGAGTGTGACTGTGTTGAATCTTACCAGGCCGGCAGCTGGGGCCCTGAAGGAGCCGATGAGTTTATCGGCCGCGACGGTCGTCAGTGGATGACGAAATAAATGCCTATATAAACCCGGGATAGTGGGGCCGGCAGAGGGTTGCCAGTGCCTCACTCCTGGTCTTCGTTCTCGAGCAGAGTAAACGGCGTAACCCGGGAAGAGTCATCTCCCGGCGAGTCCTTTAGCTCCTCGATCAGATACACCTTCTGAAAGGGCAACATCAGGTGATCGGCCTCTCCGAACGTCTTCAAAATCTCATCCTCGGAAGGATCGATAATGAGCTGGTTCTTTTTCGGAAGAATGATATCCTTGATAGAGACAAAGTAGGGGTGGGTAAGATCCAAGCTGCGGGCCTTGAGGACGACCTCTTTTTCATTCCATGTAAAGTGTACTCTATACAGTGACATTCACATATCATAATGAAATCAATAGGGGCTTGCAATATCAGCGCGGCTAGGTAAGAATGGTACTCGAAGGAGATGGTGTCTGTATGCCTGAAAAAATGAGAAAAGCTGCCCCCCATGTAGAAAAACAGGTGGAGGCGGGGAACGTCTACTATACCGTCTTCTGGTCGCCGCTGCGGAAAGCGGAGAAGTACGACATAGTGCGGCACGTCCCGGCCATGGCCGGGATCTTCGAGCTGTACTATATGGATGAAAATGAACGGATTCGCCGCATGTGTATATCCAGAGCGTGGTACGGAGGCCTACGCTCCAAACTACGGCATGACACCGATCCCGAACTGGTGATGGATGCGAGCTACCGAAAAGTACTCAATAAATACACCTGTTATTACCGCTATTCTCTTACCAACAGTATGGACGATATGTTGGATGTGCTGCATTTCTTTTCAAAAATGTACGTACCGGACCAGCCTGTACCCCAGGATTCGGGCCGTTACCAAGAGATTTTTCTCGAAGAAATTTCCCCAGACAAAGTTGTTACAATCTAAGGAGGCATAGAATGCGAACTTTGCGTATTGGAATGGTACTGCTGCTCTGTATGAGTGCGGCTGTATGGGCACAGTCGGACGTCAACGATTTATTCGAACAGGTTGATGAACTGTATGAGGCTGAAAGGTACCAGGAAGCCCGCGAAATTCTCGAGTCGGCTGAATCTGCAGTTAGCACGAATCAGCAGAAAGCCGAGCTCTATTGGCGTCTTTCACGCAACACCCTTATGCTGGCCGACGAAGCCGAGCGTAACGGGGCTTCGGAAAAACAGCTGCTGCAGGAGTTCGAAGCGGGCGAAGCTTTGGCCAACCGGGCACTCGAGTACGACAGCGACAACCATTTAGCCTTTTACTGGCGCGCTTCTAATATTGGCCGCTGGGGCCAGACCAAGGGTATCGTGAACAGCCTGATGAAGGCCGGTCCGATGCGGGATGATCTGGAGCGGGCGGTGCGAGCCGACAGTTCGCATGCCGATTCATTCTATGTGTTGGGAATGCTGTATGCCTCCGTACCGAAACTAATATCTTTTGGAAACAAGGAGTATGCAGTTGCCTACAGCCGGCGGGCTATCGATGCATATCGGGGCGATAAAACCAAGTACTCTTACTACTTGAAACTCGGAGACCACCTCTATCAACGGGACTGGGGCAGCCGCAAGCGTCAGAAAGAGGCCCGCAAGATGTCCGATGATTTTACCGGAGCGAATGATTCTGTAGAGCGCTACAAATACTTCAATGCCGCCTTCGATTTTAGCGAGCCGCAACCCTACAGCCGCAGTGGTGTGACGGATTTGTCCGATAAAGAGGAAGCGATTGAGATTATGGAATGGCTTGTTGACGAACTGCAGGGTAAATCGTCGCTTACATCAGGCCAGAAAGACAATCTAGAGGAGGCTCAGGCCTTTTTGGATGACTGGAAGTAGCCACAGGTGATGCTGCCGCGGCTATTCCTCTTCTAAATTATCGTTGTTCTCGGTGCCGCGGCTGGAAAAGCGCTTTTCGTCGCGGCGTCTCATTTCCGGGACCTGATCGATAAGACTCGCTTTTTCGATGCGGTTACCCTTCGCCCGAATGGAGTGAACTGCTTTTTCCACCTTTTTCTGCCGGTCGTAGGGATCGGAAAAAAGCTCCTGCTGTTCGGGCTCTTTGTCGGCGGCAAACACACTCGACACGCCTACTCCCACCAGGCGAACCTCCTGACTGCGGGACCAGCGTTTCTGCAAGAGTCCGTTCGCTATCTCGAAGATCTCTTCGGCTGAGTAAACCGGTCTGCGCAGGCGTTTCTGAGCGGTTGTTGTGGAGAAATCGCTGAAGCGAATTTTAATAAATACAGTATATCCGATTTTGTCGGAGTTCAGAAGGCGGAACATTATCTGATGCGAGAGGTCGAGGATTACCTGTTTGATTACCTCGGGATCCCGGGTGTCCTGTTCGAAGGTAACCTCGCCGGATATGGACTGACTCTTGGTCTCTTTCTGCAGGATGCCGGGGTCAATGCCCCGGACAGAGCGGTACAGGTATTCGCCGGCGGCTTTTCCGAACAATCGGCACAGGGAGGCCTGTTTAATCGCCCGCAGCTCCTGAGGTGTTGTAATGTTCAACTCGTGCAGCCGCTCGAGGCTCTTTTTCCCGATTCCCCACAGGTCTCCGAGCTTTAGACTGTCAATAAACTCCTCCTCCTTGCCAGGCAGCACCCGGTAGAGTCCGTCGGGTTTCTCGTAGTCGGAGGCCAGTTTTGCCAGGAATTTGTTGGGGGCGATACCTATGGAGATAACCAGGCCGGTGTCTTGTTTTATTTTTTGTTTGATGCGGGCGGCTGCCTCTTCAGGCGGGCCGAACAGGCGTTCGGTACCGGTCATATTCAGGAACGCCTCGTCAACAGAGATCTGCTGGATGTCGGGGGTAAAGTCCTCGAACATGGCCATAATGTTCCGGCTGACTTCCTGATAGCGTGACATCCTGACCGGAAGAAAGTTTCCGTGGGG
>CAZAMY010000315.1:0-3867 GCA_964485995.1 uncultured Sediminispirochaeta sp. | reverse complement strand
TGTAAAATTGCATCGCTGAGGGATGAGCTGTCGATACCCTTCAGCACCTTATTCTCTTCCAGCACCCTGCTGACCCGCTCCATGGTCAGCGGCGGAGCAAACCCCCGCGCCTCCTCCAGCGAAATAGAGGCAGCCATCTTATCAGCAGCCACCTCTACCTCGATTTTTGCCTCCCGATAGGGCCTGACCCGCAGCAGCGTGCTCTCTTCGCCGTCGATGACGTCCAAAATGCCGGTTTCCTGGGCAACCAGCTGATCATCCTTCAGCAGCACATTCTCCTGCAGGGACATAGGAGGATCATTCCCCGGAAGTCCGGACAGGACTTTTCCGTACACATCGACTCCCTCTTCACCACTGTCGGTAGAGCTTATCTCTGCGACTATGTTCCCGGCCTTCACATAGGCCATCCGCGAAACCGACGGCAGCGGATAATCGGTAAGGCTGGGAATCAGTTCATCAGAGGCAGCCGGCGACTCTGCATCCGCATCCTCGCCCTGCGGCGGTGCACGCAGAGTGTCCTGCTGTCGTGTTTCCAGCTCTTCATCTTTCATGAACCTGCAGCTGAACTGCAGGCTGCGGTCCGATCCGCGGGTGGGCGCTTTGCCCTCTGCAAGCACATAGTCTTTCAGTTCGAGATCCCGGCTCCGATAAAACGCGACCAGATCTGCTTTTATTTTATCGAAATCCATATCCTTGAAACCGCTCTTTTTGATAGCGGCTCCAATCTCTTTCAGCACGAGCGGTTTGCCGCGCCCGCTGCCCTTGACCGCATTCAAAAGCCCTTTCAGGTGGTCGGAGCTGGCCTCCACTTTGAACCACCCGTCCCGGTCTTTGGTGATGGGCACATCCTTGAAGGGTTTCTGGCGCTGAATAGATACCGAGATTGCTTGATTTATTTTTGAGGCCGGAACCAGCTCCTCGTCGGTAAAGCCCTTCTCCCTGGCAGCCTCCAGCACGGGTTCGGCCTTTGGCGGCCGGGCATCCTTTTTGCCCGGCGAAAAATGCAGCAGGCAGGTCGCCTGATCCTTGGAAACGGTCAGCTCCCACTTATGATGCTGGAAGGGAATTACTTCCACCCAGTTTTCTCCGCGCCGAACCACCCCTGAGTGGCTTGCCCGCAGGTCTTGCTGGGTCTCTTTCACGCCCCGCCCGGGATATACACCTTTTACACTTCCCTCTTTAATGGAGATTGGTTTTCCATACACCGAGCGGCCCAGCGAGCCTTCCCGGGCTTCGCCTATCTCAGAGAGGACCTGATCCTCTTCGGCCCAGCCGGTCTCGACTACTTCCGTATCAACGGTAACCGGCTCTTCTTTTTCACGGGTTTCCCACTTCTTTACCGTCTCTTCTTTCGGTTTGCCGAAGGGTAGTTTGCTTTTTTTCTGGACTTTCTTCTCTACCGGCACCCGCTCGCGCTTGGTTACGGTAATCCGCGGTTCGCCGGCCTTATCAAGAATCCAGCGGGCATCCTCCTGCAGCTCTTCCGGAATCGGCTGCAATTTCCAGCTGTACTCGGGAGGAGCGGGCGGAACTGCCGGAGTGCCTTCGGCAACCACCACTTCTACCGGCTCTTCACCGGCATCCTCGAGCCTTTGGACGGCCGCTTCAATCGCCTCTTCCTGAACACCTTCGACAATCCCCTTCTCTTCGAGCAGGTTCTTTATCTTGGGACCATTCCATACCTCCCCGTGAGGATCGGCAGTGAATACGAGAGAGGCTTTTAGATGGGAACTATCAACTGTAATCTTGAGTCGGCCTTTCGTCTGCATGACATCTACACTTTGTATCCCTGTTCCATCGCTTTCAGCAGTTTACTCTTGAGAAGCTGGCTCTCCTTTTTCAAACCGTTTATCTCGTACTGCTGAGCCCGGATTGTATCGATAAGATCTCCGCGAGTCAGCGCCCCGCTGTGCAGCAGATTCTCGAGGTCCTGTACTTTTGCGTCGAAGTCGATTTCTGCTTCCATTTCAGCGGTTTCATACGTCTGTTCCAGATTGTCGAAGTCAAGCAGACCGGCCTGTTCCTCTTCCTGGTGCTGAATGATTTTATCAGCAACCCGGTATACCGCCTGGCTCAGAACCGAACCGGGCTTGTATGCAACTATCGGCAGCCGCGAACTGAGGGCTACCTCCTGCAGGTGATCAAAGTAGATAACCCCCAGATGCTCCATGTCGATCCCGAGGTATTCGCGGCAGGAGCGCCGGATTTTCTCGGCCTTCTTGGAATCCTTAGGGTCTTCCAGCATGTTCATAACCAGCATCGGACGGAAGTTCCGCATGGTTTCCTGAAACTGCTCAAAGCTCTGCGGATCCTCCTGCTTGATCCTCTCGAGCAGGCGCGGAATATAGACCCGCTGCAGCTGGGCACCCTCTTTCTGCAGGTTTTTCAAGTATTCGCCCGCGGCTGAACCCTTTTTGAAGGAGTTGCCCATCAAGCGGAATACCGTATTCTTTAGAAACAGGTATGCGTTCAGTGTTGCGGTTAGTGTGGGGGTAGTGACTACCATCCCGCGGGATGAGGTGAGAAAAAAGTCCAGGGTATTGAAGTTGGTGCCGGCGCCGAGGTCGGCCACCAGATAATCGGCATCCACCCCGTAGAGCCGCCGGATCAGTTTGGATTTCTGTCCGCTTTTCAGGTTGGCCATGCCGGGAATTTCCGCATCGCCCGGTATAAAGCGCAGATTCTCATATTCGGTCGGAAGAATTATATCGTCGAATTTGATGCTGGAGTCGAGCAGAAAAGTGCCTATGCCGGTGCGTACCCCGCTCTGACCGAGGGTAAGATGCAAATTGCTGGCACCGAGGTCGAGGTCGGCCAGCACCACCTGCTTTCCATATCTTGCAAGTGCAACCGCCAGATTTGTAGCTACCAGGGTTTTCCCCACCCCTCCCTTTCCGCTGGCGATTGGAATTATCTGCATCTACTGCTCCTCTTGAGTATTATCTTGAGTATTATCAACTTCAGTAATATCTACCGGCACGCTCTGCGAGTCGGCCGGCTGCTGTGGCTTGTATTTTACCAGAATTATTCCGGTAAGCAAATCAATCGCACTTATCAGTAGCAAAAGCGGTACCATCCGCCCAAAAATAGTAGCCGGAACCATGATCCCCGCCGAAGGATTAATATAGGCCAGAATGACCGAGATGATCCCCAGCTCGTAGAGCAGCAGCAGTAGCCCGGCGGCCAGCTGCAGCAGCTTCACGGCACCGACTGCCCGGGCAACTATTTGAAACTTCAGCGGCCGCAGAGCCGTAAGGCCCGTGCCGAGGAGAGTTGCAAATGCATAAGAGAGAACCCAGAAGAAAAAAAACTGATATTCCTGGGACTGCAAAGGGTTTAAAAACGTATGCAAAAGATTCACGATCAGGATATATCGGATTATCTCCCACACACCGGCTACACTGGGAATTATACGCTGTCTCATCTACAGCAAAGTGTACGCACAGTATTGGGTGAGGTCAATAGTAACCTGGAATTGCTGAGTAATTAGATATAAGCTTGACAAACGAGTCGAAACCTAGAGAATGAAAGTAGAACTATAGAGAGGTTTACATGAAAAACGGCGACAAACTCACCTGGATCGGAGCTGCGTGCGCACTGTTTATCTTCGGGCTGGTAGTTACCTTTACCCCCCGAGTCTCGGCCCAGCAGTCTCCGCAGGCCACCCAACAGTATATCGACCGCATTCAATACGCATTCAATTTTATTCTACAGAACTATGTGGACGAGGTTCCCCCGGAGCAGCTGTACGAAGGAGCCATGCAGGGACTCTTCGACAGTCTGGATGATCCATATTCCTATTATCTGACCGCCACTGATATGGCAGATCTGACCGACACTACTACCGGCAAGTTCGGCGGAGTCGGC
>CAZAMY010000314.1:0-3878 GCA_964485995.1 uncultured Sediminispirochaeta sp. | reverse complement strand
GAGGCTCCATTACCGGGGCGATCAGACGTCCGGCCTGACCGATGTAGGTATTCCGCATTGTCGCTTTGTGTTCTTCGATCCGCAGTTCCTGCAATTCACGGTTCAGCCGGTTTTGAGCACTCAGGTTTTCACTCTGTTCAATTTCTGTCTGCAGCTGGTTTAGTTCCTGGGCATACTCGGCACTTATCTGATCCTGCTGCGGGAAATTGCTCAAAAACCAGATGATGATGGAAAACACCAGCACCACCCCGCCCATTTTCTGGAGGTAGTGCTTGGCTTTTTCCCACATGTGGATGAGAGAGCTCTTGAAAGTCGGAATACGGTAGGGCGGCAGCTCCATCACAAAGGGGTATTCCTCGCCCCTGAAGAGGGTCTTCTTGAATAAGAGGCCCATACTGAAGGCAAAGAAGAAGCTGAAAAAATAGAGCATAAAGATGATATTGCCCGCATTTTGCGGAAAAAAGGTTCCGGCAAACAGTATGTACACCGGCAGTCGTGCGCTGCAGGTGATCAGCGGAGCAATAAGTATGGTCAGAATCCGGTCCCGGTTCGATTCAAGCGTGCGGGCAGCCATGATGGCCGGCACGTTGCAGCCGATGCCCATGATCAGCGGGATAAAACTCTTCCCGTGCAGGCCGATACGGTGCATCAGCTTGTCCATGATAAAGGCAATTCGGGCCATATAGCCGGTATCTTCTAAAATCGATATGCCGAAAAAGAGAATCAGAATGTTCGGCAGGAACACAACTACACCGCCGACCCCGCCTATGATTCCGTCGACTAAGAGGTTGCGGAACATCGACGGGTTCAATGCCGCCTGCACTGTGCTGCCGAGCCAGCCGACGCCGGCCTCTATCCAATCCATCGGATACGCACCCAGAGTGAAGGTAGCCTGAAACAGCAGCCACATGAAGGCGGCAAAAATTGGATAAGCGAGAAACCGGTTGGTCATAAGTCCGTCGATTTTCTCCGACAGATTGATGCGGTCGACCGGGGTTCTTTTCACAGTTTCGCCCATAGCACCCATGATGAAACCGTAACGTTTTTCACTGATGAGGGTCGCGGCGTCTTCATGATACAGCTCCTCGATACGCTGCAGCTGCATCTGCTGTTCCTCCAGAATCGCGGCGCCTCCTACGGTTTCTTTTACCTGCGTGGTAACCAGCTCGTCATCTTCCATCAATTTCAGTGCGTACCAGCGTGAGTTTATGCCATGCCGGTCAAAATCGATTCCATCGAGTAAACTGGTGAGCTTTTCGAGTGCAGCCTCTAAATCGGGGCCGTACTGTACATTCACCCTGTGCTGGGCAGGATAACTGTGTTCGGCCACATCTACAGCGGTTTCGAGAAGGTGGTCGATGCCCTTTCCGGTTCGGCCAACCGTATAGCAGATCGGTGCGCCCAGCAGATGGCTCAGCTGCTCGGTGTCGATACGGGTTCCCGCGCGGTTCAGCTCGTCGTACATATTGAAGGCCAGAACCAGCGGCTTGCCGAGCTCGATCAGTTGAACCGCCAGATAGAGGTTACGCTCCAAATTGATGGAGTCGACTACATTGATGATGACATCGGTGTTTCCGTTGATGATATAATCGCGGGCGACTATCTCCTCCATCGTGTAGGCGCTGAGAGAGTAGGTTCCGGGAATATCGGTAAAGTAGAGCTTCGCATCTGCTCTACGAATGCTTCCTGTTTTTACATCTACGGTTACTCCGCCCCAGTTCCCGACCTTCTGGTTGGCTCCGGTAATCTCGTTAAAGATCGAAGTTTTACCACAGTTCGGGTTTCCGGTGAGAGCAAATGTAAAGGATTTGTTCGGCGCGTGCTGGCTATTGGACATTATCGCTCTTTCGGGAGACCTCTATCTGTTCGGCTTCTTCCACCCGAAGTGAAATGTGGCTGCCCGCCAGATCGACCTCCATGGGATCGCGCAAGGGGGCATAGCGGACCACTTTGAGCTCTTTCCCTTTGCGAAAGCCGAGATCGTGGAGGCGCTTTTTAAAACCACCGTGACCTGTAATTCTATTTATTATAACTTGATCGCCTTCTCTGCAGAGACTCAAGGGGGTGCTCATAGTATTGTCGTCCTTGCTATGAAAACTATCATAGCGGTCAGAGAAAGACAAGCTGGAAGGCTGGGGATTACTTATGTCTAGCATATCTACTCCTGACTACCCTGTAAACTATCGGCCACATGGTAGCTGGTTATAATTTAAATAGAGGCGCCTAATTTGTCAATTGCTAGTATTACAGTGGATTGACATATGCTACATATTATTGCCACTATTGTACCAGTAATGGAAACCTTTTATCTGAATCAGATGCGCCGCAGTGCTGAAGTGCGGGTTGTTGCTATCAGCGGCGGGCGGATGGCACGTAAAAAACTCATGGACCTCGGAATTGTCCCGGGCGAGCGCCTGAAAGTTGCGCAAAACGACGGCAGCGGCCCTCTGATTGTCGAACACCACGGTTCAAGAGTAGTGGTGGGTACCGGCCTGGCCGGTAAGGTAAGGGTAGCCGAAATTTGAATTTTCTACTGGACGGGACCGTAAGGCCGGCAGCCGGTCAAGCGCCCTGTAGAAACCGCTGGCCCTTTTCGGTGAGTGTAAGGGCATTCTGCAGCGGGGTTTTTTCACCACAGCCCATTGAACAACCGGAACATTTGACCTCACCGCAGTCCTCCATTGTTTTTTGCAAATAGCCCAGTCTTTGCAGTTCCCACACCATTTGATGTACCAGTCCCTCGGGAATATTCAGTGTTTTAGATATCTGCGCGTATTTGACGGCGCCTCCGCCGATGATTTGTGCAAGTACTCTTCTTAGCATATTACTAAATTAGTAATCTTTAACTGTTTAGGCAAGAGCGAAGAAGTGTGATATCTTATACACATGAGGGAAAAAGAGCTTATTGACCGAACCGGAGACCGTCCGATTACCCAGGAACGGATTCAGGCCGATTTATTGGAGCTGGGGGTGGAGCCCGGAAGTACGGTACTGGTCCACACCTCCCTCTCTGCACTCGGATGGGTAAGCGGCGGAGCCCGGACTGTAATTCAGGCTATTCAGGAAGTGGTGCGGCCCTGGGGAACCCTTATGATGCCGGCGCACTCCGGAGACTTGTCCGATCCGGCGGGCTGGCAGCATCCGCCGGTTCCGCAGGGGTGGTGGGAAACAATTCGGGCGTCTATGCCGGCTTTTGATCCGGATCTCACCCCCACCCGCGGCATCGGCCGGGTAGCCGAGCTGTTCAGAACCTATCCGGAGGTAGTGCGCAGCCTCCACCCGCACCTGTCGTTTGCTGCCTGGGGGGAAGGGGCTGTAGAGGCGGTCAGTGAACACCCCCTCGATTACTCCTTGGGCGAGACATCTCCACTGGCCAAAATTTACGAGCGCAACGGGTATGTAGTGCTGTTGGGAGCCGGGTATGAAAGCAACACTTCCTTTCATTTGGCCGAGTATCGCGCCGATTTTCCACGAAAGAAGGAAGTCGATCTGGGTGCACCGGTAATGATAGAAGAGCATCGACGCTGGAAGTGGTTTAAGGACATTGATATCGATTCCGACGATTTCGGTCAGATCGGACATGATTTCGAGAAGAAACACAGTAAGGAAATCAAGATAGGCCAGGTGGGGCTGGCCACTGCCAGACTGTTCCCGCAGCGTCTCTGTGTGGATTTTGCGGTACATTGGATGCAGCGGCACCGGCTGTAAGTGTGTCGAGAAATCAGTTATAGTAGGGCATGCGTGACGGAGGAAGAATGGACACCGGCTACCGCGAGCTGTTGGCGGGGGTAACCGGCAATTTGAAACAGTACAAAAAACTGCTTGCAAAACTGAAGAAAAAATTGCCCCATGACCTGGACAGCGTCTTTCAAGCCGCC
>CAZAMY010000313.1:0-3887 GCA_964485995.1 uncultured Sediminispirochaeta sp. | reverse complement strand
GCAGCGCCGCCCCAGCCTGCACTGCCTCATCTGCAGAGTCTTTAGCGTCTGCGTCTGCGTCTGCGTCTGCGTCTGCGTCTGCCGGCAGCGGTGATCCCAACGGCAGCTGTAGCGTGATCTCGATGGACTCCTCGCCTCCGGCCGGAATGGTGAGCCCCGACTCCACCTGATCGGACAGCTGAACTTCCAGAGCTCTGCTTTCGAGTCTGTACCGGTACTGCTCCAGCCTAAGCGATACATCGCCCGGATTCTGGACAGTAAAAACGGCGTGTAGACGAGCAGTTTCGAATGAGAGTATTTCTATTTCGCTTGATCGATGCTCGAGGGAGGGCGGGGCCGCTTTTGGTATCGGCGCGGTTTGGGGTGTCTCTTCGCTTGCGCAACCGGAACAGAGTACGCAGAGGCTAATGAGCAGCACGCTCGCACTGTAGAGGATTGATGGTTTCATAGCTATATAATCGGCCGGCGTGCCGTCCGACTCAAGATAGACGTCGGAATTATTCCAGCCGCACGCCCTGCCGTTTCAGTTCACTCTGGACAGCAGTAACATCGACTTCGGCAGTCGAGCTCTGTTCTCGCAGCGAAACCGCCGCGGCAATACCGGCTCCCTGTCCGGTGACAGTGCAGCCCATCATGTTCCGCATAGCCGTATGCGAGACCCGATCGCCGGACACCGCCCTTCCGGCCACCAGTAGATTGTCGACCGCATCCGGGACCATAGAGCCATAGGGCACCTGAAAGAAGCGCCCGGAGCTCGGAAGAACTAGAATATTGTAACCGTCCAAAAATTCGGGGAAAATGCCAATTGAATCCTTGAATTGTGCCTGGCTGGTCACGTCCTGCTCGGTGAGGCGATAGCGGCCATTGATCTTGCGGCTGTCTCTCACCCCCAGGGTCATCGAAAAGTTGCGCAGCTTGGCATTCTCGAAACCCGGCACCACCGCTTTCAGTGCTTTCAACGCTTCCAGCGCCTCTTTACGGCCCCGCTGCGAGGCTTCGGTCAGATCGCGGACATCGGTGGCGTCGTAGCCCTTCATATACACCAGATTAAGATTGGTCGCCTCGCCAGCACTCGAAAGGGCCGACCAGGTACCGCCCAGCTCCATCTCTTCAGAGATAATACCCTTCTGTTTGGCCTTTTCGAACTCCTCACCCAGGTAAGGAGTCAGCAGCTCGTCCTCTTTTCCGGTGGTGGCAGGCGTCCATTCGGTCGCCCAGTCGGCGTAGCGTTTCGGGTGGGCCTGGGCATATTCGAGAAAGCGCTCCCTGTCCACACCGGCGCAGCTGAACACCGTACTTACTCCCAGCATCTCCTCTTTGGGCAGCTTGTGATAGCTGCAGCCGGCCAGATGCGCTATATCGGCATCTCCGGTACAATCGATCACCCGTTCGGCCAGAATCGCCTGCCGGCCGGACTTGCTTTCGGTAATGACCCCTTTGATCTGTCCGTTTTCGATTATGGCTTCCACCGCCATTGTGTGCAGCAGAGGGCGTACACCCGCCTTGGCCAGCAGATCATCGGCTACCACCTTGAAGATATCGGCATCGAGACACTGGCTGTCATTGTAGGCCCATTTGGTGGTGCCGCCCATACGGGCTGCTAGCCGTTCCATCTCTATCCCGATGCCTTCAGATTCGATAGTGCCCTCATAGCGGTACCAGGCGAGCGTCTCCATACCTACCGTAGTAATAACTCCGCCGAAACATCCGAAGCGCTCCATCAGCAGGGTGTCGGCTCCGCTCCGGCTGGCCGCCAGTGCCGCTGAGATACCGGCCGGGCCGCCGCCCACCACCAATACCTCGCAGCTTTCGAGTATCGGAATTCTACGGGCCGGTTCGGCTACCGTGTGTCCGTTGCTCTGCACCACAGCAAAGGTGCCGGGCCGGTTGCGGGTTTGGTGCAGCTCCGGCGGAGCGGTCTTCCTCTCTGCTGTCTGTTTTATGCCGGCCCAGCGGCGAATCATGCGGGCGGCTCTCTGTATGTGCTTATTCTGTTTTTCGTTTTCCATATACGCTTTAGTATAGAGTTCAGTTTTTTTCTTCGCAACCGGGGTCTGCACTGTACGCCGACATTCGCACACAGTAACTTCAGTAGTGTTCTTCTAAAAATCTGAGCACCCTGGAGTTTACCTGTTCGGGTTTTTCCATATTGAGACTGTGCCCGGTATCCGGCACGAGTTCCACTTCAGCGTGGGGCAGGGCTTTCCGGGCATTGGCAGCGAACTTCTCCGGATTTTTGTAGATGATCGGAGTGCCGCCGGCCAGCACTAATACAGGCATGGTTACCATCTCCAGCTCTTCGGGGGCATACACCCGGTGCTGTGGAACATCCATCATACCGACCGAACCATATTCGATTACATCGAGCATATGCTCGAACCAGATGTCCACTTCAGGGTCGGAATATCCGCCGCCTAGCCAATCGAAAAACTCAGTGTATTTTTTGCGGTTGGGAAAGAGCATGAAATACCGGATGCCTTTCCAAATCATTGCACTGCGCATTTTTGCAAAGGTCTCTGAGGGATCCAGCATGATGAGGGCGGATATGCGCCCAGGCAGTTCCCGGGCTAGAGCAAGTGCCAGCCAGCTACCGTAAGAAAGGCCAGCCAACGCAGTGCTTTGGTACCCGTAATGGTCGAGCAGGGCAGCGAACCAGACCGAATAGTCGGTAATATCGGCAATCTTTTTACCTGAGGGTTCACTTTTCCCTCCATATACCAGCAGGTCAACCGCATAGATCCGGTATTCCCGAGCATAGCAGCCGGCATTGGCGTACCACATAGGTGCATCAGCAAACAACCCCGGCAGAAGTACCAGCGGTTGCGCATCTTCGGGGCCGGACACGATAATGTGGGTAAGACCGTACTCAGTCGCCACCCAGTCCTCTGTGTAGTTTCCTTTCCACAGCCTCATAGATCGATCATAGCTCGCGTGAGATATCTGTCTGCCTTCGGCATTTTTATACAAGCTGCGAGACTCGTCTCCCGTACTCTGAGATACACAGCTGCTCATCAACACCACCCCTCCACAAATCACCGCTATTATAGCATATAGCTTCACTGGTTTTCTCCTTTCCACTAGAATAAAGTCAATATAAATAAACGTTTGTTTATTTTCAAGGGTGAGACGCTCCCCAGTCTAAAAAAATATAAACAATCGTTGATAATTTTTGTAGTTTCTGTGAAAATAAGCGTATGGGACGACCAAAAAAGACCGAACAGGGGCCAGTTTCCACTAAAGAACGAATTTTCCAGAAGGCGTTGGAGCTGTTTGCCGCCAAGGGGTACGATGCGGTTTCGGTTCGCGATATCACCCGGGCTCTAAATCTAAATGAGGCCAGTCTGTACAACCATTACAAGAACAAATCTGCACTTTTACATGTAATCCTGGAACGGCTGCAGAATAATCTGATAGATCCGGGATTCAGGGTGCCGCCGGTTGAAATGTTTGTCTCTGCCGGCGAGTTCGATCCGGCCGAATATTTGATCGAAGGGGCCAAACGCTTTTTTGGCCGTACAGACCGCGACACGCTGCTTACCTGGCGAATGCTGATGATAAGTCAGTTTTGTTACGAGGAAGCCCGTCTAACAATTGAAGAACAGCTGTTGGATGCACCCACGCGCTTCTTAACTGCTCTGTTAGAAAATATGCAGGCTGCCGGGCGTATACCCGGAAATGTCGACTGCCGCAGTGGTGGCCGTATTCTCTCCGCGCTCTTTTTCGACTACTCCTTTCGGGCGAACCTCAAAGCGGCCTGGGATGAACAGAGTGATGAAGAGTTTTCCAGATTAAAAGAAGATTTGCGAAGCATCGCAAACTGGCTTCATGCTAGTAATGGCTAAAATCCTGGCAATTTTGAAGCAAATGAGCCCCGTCAAGCCTCTATA
>CAZAMY010000312.1:0-3898 GCA_964485995.1 uncultured Sediminispirochaeta sp. | reverse complement strand
AGGGGCATCGAATAGGATGTCAGCTCTACCTCGGTATCGAGGTTGCCGGCGGTAGCCCCGTGCAGCCATTCGGCCGAGAGCACTGCCTGCAGGCTGCCGCGGTCCTCCCAGGTGATGCGCCCGCTGCCCACACTCAGATTGACCTTCAGCCGGTTGGGCTTGATGGTCTCCACCTTGACGGTTTTCTCGAACAGCTCGTCGCCCACCCGTACCCGGGCGGTCCAGTTGCCGGTGGGCGCCTCCGCATCGGTGCGGGTGTGGAAGGGATAGACCGGGCCGATGCCTTTTCTGCTGAGCATTTTTTCTACCGTCCGGCCCTTCGGATCGATCAGCTCGAAGCTCACCGGATGGTTCTCGGGGAGGGTTTTGAGTTCGTCCTGCAGGATGAAGTTGAGATAGATATCGTCGCCGGGGCGCCAGACTCCCCGCTCGCCGTAGATAAAGCCCTTGATGCCGCGGCG
Source organism: uncultured Sediminispirochaeta sp. (assembly GCA_964485995.1). Classification (GTDB taxonomy): domain Bacteria; phylum Spirochaetota; class Spirochaetia; order DSM-16054; family Sediminispirochaetaceae; genus DSBN01. The sequence continues at coordinate 3,437 of CAZAMY010000312.1, read as the reverse complement.
GGCCTCTACTCCGTCTACGGCAAAGTCGCTGAGGCTGAGGGAAGCCCCGTCATCTATCCGCATCCAGCTGCGCATGCCCTCTTTTTCTGCTTCCAGGGCGAAGGGCAGCCCCTCCACCGGAATGTTCGCATATCCGGTAGCATCGGTTTTTGCAGTGCCCATCACCTGCTGCTGGTAGTTGTACACCCGCAGCACCGCGCCCGCTTCGGGTTCGGTGCTCACCAGGTTACGCACATAGGCGTGCACTCCCGAGGCGTCCGCCTTTTTGGCGATTACGCCCAGGTCGGAAGTTAGAATGCTCACCTCTTTGTCGTTCACCAGATAGTAGGAGGGGGCGCAGGGATTGTCCCGGTCGCGCCAGTTGTAGTAGCTGTAGAAATCGTCCCAGCGGGTGCTGTAGCTGCTGCTGTCCCAGTCGCCCCGGGGAAAGGGAATCTGCGCTGCGTCGTCATCGGCCGGACAGGGATAGAGCGAGGAGGATGGGCGGAAGGAGAGGTGTATCTGATAGAGGGCCCCCGGCTCCTGCTCGAAGAAGGAGGAGAGATCGAGGTCGAAACGGTTCCACTCGTAAAGATTCACTCCCGCTTTTCCTTCCAGAGAAATAGTCTCATGGGCTATCGGGCGACCCACCTTTTTGATGCTGTTGTTGCCCCGGACATCACGGTTGTTCTGCAGAAACTGCAGCATGTTGTCGGTGAAAACCTGGATTACCTCGACATCGATCGATTTCAGACTCACCGCCCGGATAGGAAGGCGATGCTGGTCGGTACTCGGCAGAATGCCGCCCGGGATCATCACTTCGACCTCTGGTTTTGGATAGCGAGCCGGTATAGTAAACTCGACCTCCCGGCCCAACTCGGCCCCTCCGGCAGCGCGGACCGACGGATGGATGCTGACCTGCCGTTCCTGCCGGCGGCCTGGACCGGCATACACCAGGACTTTAGAGCCTTCGATGCTGAGCGGCAGATCGTCGCGCGCTTCGATCGAAATGAGTCCGGTCAAATCCTGCTCCGGATCGAGGGGCATGGAGAAGTTCAGCTCTATACCGCCCTCCTCATCGGCCTTCACCTGGTAGGAGAGAAAGGAGAAATTTCCGATACCCGGTACCATGAACTCCAGCTCTTCGGACCGGTCCACACCGAAGCCCCGGCCGGATATCTGCAGGCTTTCCTTGCGGTCTTCCGCCGCGCGCGCGATGCCGAAGATGGTGAAAGAGTGGAGGCGGTTCTCGGAACCGTGATTCCACTCGATGCGTTCGTACGCTGCATCGGTTTTCAGCGCCGCCTCGATCTTTTCGGCGGCAGCGCTGTCGGCCGTGCGGATACGGCCGCGCAGCTCTACATCGGTATTGTAGGAGCGGTCGGTAATCTCCAGCTCGAAGTTCTGTTTTTGCGTGGAAAAGACGAAGGAGTACACTGCCTTTTCTTCTGGGATATCGTACACCTGCGACAGGTCCACTCTTCCCTGGAAGACGGTGCCGGAGGGGAGCGGCTGGTCGGGGGTGAACACCAGGGTTGCCGGTTTCTCCAGCTCAACCTCCCCCTTGAGAGCCGGATCGAAGGAGAGCATCTTTTGGGCGGCAGCCTGGTCGAGGCTGGCCGGCGGTTGGGCGAGGTTCACCTGCACAGAGTCGTTCCGGCGGATTACTCCGGCGGTATGGCTGCTGATGTACTCGGAGTACGCCTCCATCGAGGAGCTTTCCGGCAATAGCTGGGCTTGGTTTTGTGCGCCGGTTTGGCCATCTTCACCGCCGCAATTTGCCAGCAGCAGGGCGAGTGTGAGTATCTCCATGAAAACCAGCCGGTTCAAGAGTGTGTTTTTTGACATGTGTAGTCTCTCCTTCGGTATCTACTGAATCAGATCCATAGTAGAACAAGCGGCCCTCAGGGACAAGTTAAAATTTGACATTAATCTTGACATTCCAGGTGAGAAGGTGTAATTTGTAAATGAGAATGATTATCAAAAAGGAATCAACTATATGGGGATAGATGAGAATAACAACTGGACGCCGGGAGCCGGCGGGGGGTTCGGACGCGGAAAAGGCCGTGGCCGGGGCTGCCGGGGCGGTCACGGTGGAGGCGGCCCCTTCCGGGGGCGCGGGTTCCGTCTGACAGTGCCGCGGCAGATCATCCTGGAGATACTCGAGCAGGCCGACGAATACCTGAGCGCCGACGACGTGTATCTGCAGGTGCACCAGCGCCATCCGGGGATCGGTTTGGCTACGGTATATCGCACCCTGCAGCTGCTATCCGAGATAGGGGTGGTCCACCGAATCGATACCGGCGAGGGCAAGGCCCGTTTCAAGCTTGCCGAGCAGGAGGAGCTGCGCCACCGCGAGGTGCTCATCTGCACCAACTGCAACCGCAGCTTTCCCGTACAGAAGATTCCGGAAGATCAGCACAGTCTGTTGGACCGAATCGAGGAGATGGTAAAGGCATCGGAAGGTTTTACGGTGCAGCAGAATGTGATGCAGCTCTACGGCGTATGCCGGGAGTGCAGTGAGACAATACAACAATAGAACGGGATAGAAATCCCGAGGAGGTAGAATTATGCCACGAGGAGACAGAACAGGACCTAATGGAATGGGACCGATGACAGGACGAAGTTTCGGCTTCTGCGCCGGACACGACGCACCGGGATATGCGACCGCACCCGGGCCGGGCCGAGGAATGGGCCGCGGCATGGGTCGTGGAATGGCCTGGGGCAATGGCCCCGCATACGGCCGGGCTTTCGGTGGTCGGGGCATGGCCTGGAACCGCCCTGAGGCGCCGGCGGCCCCGGAGAACCGCAAAGCGATGATGGAAGACGAGATGGCGGCTCTGGAAGAGCGCATGCAGTATCTGCAGCGCGAGATGGACGCCCTGAACTCAGGGAAAAAGGAAGGCTGACATGCGGATCGCTATTGCAACCGAAGCTGGAAATGTGGCAGCGCACTTCGGGCGCTGCCCGTTGTACACCCTGGTCGACCTGGTCGACGGACAGATGGATAAGCGCCGGGAACTGCAGAACCCGGGCCACGAGCCGGGCCGCATTCCGCGGCTGCTGCGCGACCACGATGTGAATGTAATCATTGCCGGCGGGATGGGCCAGCGGGCCCAGATGCTGTTTAGCCAGATGGATATTGAACAGATTGTCGGGGTAACCGGCAGCGTGGACGAAGTACTGAACGCCTGCCTGGCCGGCACGCTGGAAGGGGGCGAAAGCCTCTGTGCGCACGGCGAGGGCCACGGCGACGGCACCCACGGCAGCGGCGATCATGCGCACGGAGACTGCGGGCATCATTAGCCCGTCGCTCCGGCGCGGCCTCGCGGCCCCTTAGGCGGTAAAAATCCGCTACCATGATTGAAACCACATAAAAATATCAATTTCCAAGGAGACCTATATGAAAATATGTATAAGTTCGCAGGGAGAGGAGCGCGGTTCGAATGTGGATCCGC
>CAZAMY010000311.1:0-3899 GCA_964485995.1 uncultured Sediminispirochaeta sp. | reverse complement strand
ATTGAACTTGCCCGCCAGGAATACCGCCGCGGCCTGATGCTGAATCCTTACAGTCAAGCGGGCCGCGTGATGTACGCTACCACCTTCAAGCGGTCGAATAACATCGGGAAATATCTCTCGATTCTGGAGGTACTGGCACAGGAAAACCGGACTAACCAGGAAATCAGAGATGAGATCGAAATCTACCGGAGCCTGCGGGAAGACAGCGTCGCCCGCTCGTGGAATGTGGACCAATTCGCTATCGATCGTTATCGCTACAGATTCGCTCTTTTTACCGACTCCGCCAATTCACGCATGATTCATCTCCAGTCACAGAACAATCTCACCAGTTATATGCAGGGTATTCTGCAAGGAAACGAGCACATCGAAATTGTAAATACCGGTGAAATCGAGTCATTTGCGGAGGCCTTCCGGCAGGCCCGCGAAACCGGCGTCGACTTTTTCGTAATATTGACCTTTAACGAAGGGGATCGCGCTTTTAAAGCGCGCGCCACCGTGTATAACGCTTCTACCGGCACGGTGATCAAAAACTTCGAAAGTCTGCGCACCGGTAACCGCCGGGTTAGTCAGGCACTTATTCGAATTGCCGGGAATCTGTCCGAGGCACTCCCCTTGCGGGGGCGTATCTACCGCCGGGAAGACGATACAGTACTGCTGGATGTGGGCAGCTTTCAGGGAGTTGCACCGGAGGATACGTTCGAAGTAATTCGCAGCGAGAACCTCGAACTATCCGACACAAAGTTTGCTCTGGAATATGCACAGAGCAACATCCTGGGGCAGGTGCAGATCTCCCAGGTGGACGATCTGCTTGCTGTTGGGCAGGTGGATACCGACCAGTTCTTCGATCTGGTAAATACCGGTGATGCGGTAATTCCCATTCAGCCCGAAGAAAATGAGGGAACCGGCGCGGAGGAGACCGGCGCGGAAGCAGCGGTCCCGATAATTCCTTCAGAGATCTATAAATCCCTCCTCGAGATAGAGTGATTGATTGACATTGCTTTCCCATATATCATATATTTTAATCGCACAAAAAGATTAAATAAGCTAGGAGGATAGGATGAATTTAGCAATTAATGGATTTGGACGAATTGGAAGGAGTGTTTTCAAAGTTGCGTTCGAGCGCAGCGATGTAAACGTAGTCGCGATCAACGATATCACCGACGCAAAGACCCTCGCGCACCTGTTGAAGTACGATTCAAACTACGGCCCGTATCAACACAAGGTAGAAGCGAAAGAAGACGCAATTCTTGTAGATGGCAAAGAGATCAAGGTTCTATCGGTGAAAGATCCGAAGAGTCTTCCGTGGAAAGAGATGAAGGTGGACGTAGCTATCGAGTCAACCGGCGTGTTCCGGAGCGCTTCCGGACCTAAGGGCGGTTACAAGGATCATATCGAAGCTGGCGCGAAAAAGGTAATTCTGACCGTTCCGGCCAAAGATGAAGTGGATAAGACTATCGTGCTGGGCGTAAACGACAGCGACATGGCCGACAGCGATCAGGCTGTCTCCAACGCTTCCTGTACTACTAACTGTCTTGCACCCATCACCAAGGTGCTGCACGACAAGTTTGGTGTAGAGAAGGGGCTTATGACTACCACTCACGCCTATACCGCCGACCAGAACCTGCAGGATGCCCCACATAAGGACCTGCGCCGCGCCCGGGCAGCCGCTCTGTCAATCATTCCCACCACTACCGGTGCAGCTAAGGCAGTCGGTCTGGTAATTCCCGAACTGAACGGTAAACTCAACGGGATGGCAATGCGTATCCCGACTCCCACGGGCTCAATTGTCGACCTAAGCGTACAGCTGAAGGGCGATCCTTCGGTTGAAGAAGTGAATGCTGCCATGAAAGAGGCTGCCGAAGGCCCCATGAAGGGTATTCTTGAATACACCGAGGATCCGATTGTTTCAATCGACATCAAGGGCAATCCCCACTCTTCCATTTTCGATGCACAGAGCACCATGAAACTGGGCAAGGGCTTCTTCAAAGTTCTGTCATGGTACGACAACGAATGGGGATACAGCAACCGTGTAGTAGATCTGGCCGCAAAACTCGTGTAAGGGGGTTTACTATGGCCGTTAAAACAGTAAAAGATGTTGATTTAAAAGGGAAACGCGTGCTCGTTCGGGCGGACTTTAATGTACCGCTCAAGGAGGGCGTCATTACCGATGATACCCGAATAAAAGCGGCCCTTCCTACGCTCCAGTATATACTGGAGCAGGAAGGGACTTCTCTGGTTCTTATGAGCCACCTCGGCCGGCCCAAGGGCGAACGAAAGCCCGAATTCAGCCTGGCTCCAATCGCGCAGCGATTATCCGAGCTGCTGAACCGTCCGGTTGAAATGGCCCCCGATTGTATTGGTTCTGAAACCAAGGCAATGGCTGACAAACTGGACAACGGCGAAGTGCTGATGTTGGAAAATGTCCGGTATCACGGCGGCGAAACAAAAAACGATGCCGATTTTGCAAAACAGCTGGCTGCGAATGGCGATTTTTTCGTGAACGACGCGTTCGGCACCGCGCACAGGGCCCACGCTTCAACCGAAGGGGTGGCGCACATCCTGCCGGCAGCAGCCGGATTTTTGATTGACAAGGAAGTACGGTTTTTCGAACACATGCTTTCGAATCCGGAAAAACCGTTTGTAGCGATTATCGGCGGCGCGAAAGTATCCACGAAAATCGGGGTTCTGGAAACCCTACTCGATAAATGCACAACGCTGGTTATCGGCGGTGCAATGTCCTACACCTTTTTGAAGGCACAGGGACACTCCATCGGAAAGTCGAAAGTAGAGGACGAATACGTCGAAACCGCAAAATCACTGCTCGAGCGAGCAGAGAAGGCCGGCGTAAAGGTGATGTTGCCCTTAGATCATATGGCTGGAGCGGAGTTCGATGAGAACACCGATCCCAAATATGTAGACAGTGTAGAACTGCCGGCAGACCTGATCGGGCTGGACGTGGGGATGAAAACCCTCGAAGCACTGAAAGATACTATTTCAGAAGCAAAATCTGTCGTTTGGAACGGCCCGATGGGCGTGTTCGAATTCGAGAATTTTGCCAAAGGAACCCTTGAAGTTGCTGAAATGGTAGCCGCCTGCCGGGGAACCACAGTAGTCGGCGGCGGGGATTCAGTTGCCGCAGTAAATAAATTCGGTTTTGCAGACAAGATCGACCACGTCTCTACCGGCGGTGGAGCGAGTCTCGAGTTTTTAGAGGGCAAAAAACTGCCCGGCATCGCCGTTTTAGAAAAATAATCGCAGCGTGACCGCTTGCGTAAATGGGAGATTATATGCGAAAACCTTATATAGCTGGAAACTGGAAAATGCACAAAACCAGGTCAGAGGCCCGCGAAGAGGCAGCCGATCTGGTAAAACAGGTTAAGGGTGTCGATCACAAAGTAATGATCGCTCCACCGTTCACCGCGCTCGGGGATGTTGCCGAAGTCCTGAAGGGAAGCAATGTCGTACTGGGTGCACAAAACATGGCAGCTGCAGAGGAGGGAGCACACACCGGTGAAGTTTCTCCTTTCATGCTGAAAGAGTGCGGGGTAGAAACAGTTATACTCGGTCACTCCGAACGGCGGCATGTATACGGTGAGAGTGATGAACTGATCAACACCAAGGTCAAATTAGCCCTGCAGCATGGATTCGAAGTAATCCTGTGCGTTGGTGAAACCCTTGAGGAGCGCGAAGCTGGAAAGGCCGAAGCGGTTGTCAAGGAACAGTTGAGCGGCGGACTACAGGGTGTAGATGAATCGCAGCTGAAAGCGGTAGTTATTGCGTATGAGCCGGTATGGGCAATTGGAACCGGCAAAACTGCCACACCGGAGGATGCAGATGCAATCCACAAGGTGGTTCGCGAAGAGATGGAAAACCTGTATACTAAAGCGGCGGCTGAACAG
>CAZAMY010000310.1:0-3928 GCA_964485995.1 uncultured Sediminispirochaeta sp. | reverse complement strand
TTATTTTAGCAAGGATATAGGAATTTGACTACGATTAACTTTTTAAATAAGTCTAATTAATTAGGTATGTACAAATCTACAATTTTATACTGCGGTATATAAAACCTGCTATTTGTGGGGGGCAAGACTTGAAAGTGGGGCGAAAGAGCTGTTATTTTGTAATAGAGTCAAAGCAGCTCCCGGGTGGGTATGCCTTTGACTTTTTTAGTATGAGCACGTAAGATGTTCACGAAGAATTTTATGCATTAGGAGTAAATTATGCACGCACGACGTATGCTTCGCCTTTTCACAGCTGTGTTTATCATGCTGTTTGTAAGTTCCGCTTTGGTATTCGCCGGAGGTAAACAGGAAAAAGCCCCCGAGCAAGAGAACGAGTCAAAGCAGGAGTCAACTCAGCAAGCTGCACCTGAGCAGGATGAAAAGTCGAGCGAAAATGGAGAGCAGACCGCTGGCGCTGAGAATGCGCAGGGTGGGCCTGCCGCTGTGGTAAACGGAGAAGAAATCAGCCAGCAAGAGTTCGATCAATTGCTGAACTACTTTCGCTATCAATATATGCAACAGGGGATGCAGGTTCAGGGGCCCCAGCTCGAGCAGCTGAAGAATATGGTTCTCGAGAGTCTGATCGACAATGAGCTGATGTACCAAATAGCAGAAGAGAACGGCTACGGTCCCAGTGATGAAGAGCTTGACGCGGAGCTTCAGAAAACCAAAGGCCGGTTTGCCGATGAAGATGCCTACCAAAAAGCGCTGAATCAGCAAGGCATGACAGAATCAGAACTGCGTCAGGAACTGGCTAAACAGATGACCAAGTTCGAGTTCGAACAGGACAAATTCGGCGAGCAAACCCAGGTCGATTCAGCCGAAGTTAAGGCGTTCTACGAGGATAATCCTCAACAGTTCGAGCAGCCGGAACAGGTACGCGCCAGTCATATCCTGATTAAAGTAGCCGAAGAGGCTACCGAAGAGGACAAGCAGGCAGCCAAAGAGAAGCTGATGAAGGCCAAAGAGAGAATCGAAAATGGAGAAGAGTTCAGCGAAGTAGCCCGCGAAGTATCGGAAGGTCCGAGCAGCGAGCGCGGTGGTGATCTGAACTACTTTGGCCGCGGACAGATGGTACCTGCGTTTGAAGAAGCCGTTTTCAACATGGGAGTCGGCGAACTCAGCGGTATTGTCGAGTCCTCTTTCGGATATCATCTTATCAAGAAAACCGATGCAAAAGAGGCCTCTACCGTGCCCTTTGAAGAGGTAAAGGGCGAGATAAAGACCCACCTGGAACGTGTGAAACTGCAGGATGCAAAGAAGGCCTTTTTGGAAGATAAGAAGCAGGAAGCTGAAATTCAGCGTTTCGCCGTAAGCGGTTAAATCTAATATAGTTCGAGTTTATACAGCCGGCGACTGTCTGCCGGCTGTATTTTTTTAAGCATGCACTTGATTTTTATAAAAAGTATTATTACCTTATCATCAAATAGGAAAACAATATATATATCTAACGATATATAATACATTAAAGGAGAAGATATGCCTGAACATCTGACTAAAGAGACGTTTTTGGAGAAAGTATTTGACTACGAGAATAAAAAAGAGTGGGAATTCCAGGGAGAGCTCCCAGCGGTAATCGACTTCTATGCCGACTGGTGTGGGCCCTGCAAAATGGTAGGCCCCATTGTTGAAGAACTCTCAGAAGAATATGAAGGCAAAGTAGACTTCTACAAAATCGATACCGAGGAACAGCAGGAACTCGCGGCAGCCTTCGGCATTCAGAGTATTCCTTCACTTCTGTTTATTCCGCTAGACGGAAAGCCGCAAATGGCAGCTGGTGCACTTCCAAAAGAAACCTTTAAACAGGTTATCGATGATGAGCTGCTTGCCTAAGCCCAGCTTTCTTCAGTAAAACCGGTCCTCACTTAGGGGTACCGGTTTTTTTGTGTCTGAGCAGTGTGTAGGCAGAACTTCGTGCAAAGCGGTGCGGCTTAGCTCTTGTAGAGGAGCGGGTGTACCAACTCTTTGAGCGGGGCCATTTCTACTCCCAAGATCGTGTGGACTATACCTCCGGTCAGCATGGTCAGTATGATGTCCGCATATACCTTGGTGTTCAGAGTATCTCCGAACACCGTATCCAAGCCCTCTTTCAGCATCAATTTCCAGCGTGCATACGCCGCCTGAATCTTCTGTTTCAGTTCACTCTGAGATGTGATAGCCTCGTGTATAAGATAGATGTGCAGTTTCCCGCGGGTTTGCGCATTGAAAATGGTGTGAAACACGGCTTCCAGGATACTCTCGGGGGCTGTCTTTTCTTTGAGACTCTTCACCCAGTCCAGCAGTCCCTCGGTGAGTTCCTGCATATACGCATCGGTTACATCGAATATCAGATCGGCTTTGCTAGAGTAGTAATAATACAAAGTGCCTTTGCTAATATTGAGGGTGCGGGCAATCTCTGCCAGGCTCGTATCCTGAGCTCCCTGCTGGATAAACAGTTCGGTGGCAGCCTGAAGGATTCGTTGCCGGTTATCAATTCCTACATAGTCCTGTTTGCTTTTTCGCATTCTTCACTCCATCTTTCCGTTCAATATACCATACTCTATTGAGGGGTTGGAATAGCAAAAGTTTTGAGTATAATCTGAAATATAGAATTCAAACCTCCATAGGAGCTCATATGTTCGATATTTACCAGCAGTTGGAAGAGTGGAGTGGTGATCCGGATAAACTACCGGTCTACCTTGCAACTGTTATTTCAATAGAGGGTTCGGCGGTCCGCGGGGCCGGGGCCACCATGGGAATTGCAGCCGACGGATCATTGACCGGCTCAGTAAGCGGCGGCTGCATTGAAAGTACGGTTATCGATGCAGCCAAACGCCTGCGACCGAACCGGGCAGCTCAGCAGATGACATTCTGCCCGAGTGACGATCCTTTAATGGGCGCACCGTCCCCTTGCGGCGGAACCGTAAGGGTGTGTGTCTATCCCTACTCAGCCAAGATAGGTGCAGCGGTGGCTGCCCGCAGCAACGGCGGTCAGGATATACTTTGGGGGGTGTGTACCGACGGCCCGCAGGGCTGGATCGGGCTTTCATTTGCCCTGGATGATACCCGGCAGATCTGCATAAGTCCTCCGGCCGCTTCGCAGGGATCCGCGCTACCCTCCGATGAAGCAGCGGCGCAATTGGCGCCGCTGCTGCCGAGGGAGTACGGGACCTTTGAGGTCGAAAGTGTAGGGGGCGAAGCGGAGCACGCGACAGTTAAATTCTTTATTCAATATCATCCCCCCATTCCTCATGCGGCTGTCGTCGGTGGGTCTCACATTGGAGAGGCTCTGGTTCTCCAACTCAAGGCCTTGGGGTGGCGGGTGAGCCTCATTGACCCGCGCGAGACCTTTGCCCCGCAGGAGCGCTTCCGCAGAGCGGACAGAGTCCTGCATCTCTGGCCGCGGGAGGCCTTCAAAGAGCTTGGGGTATCGGCCGGAACTCTAATTTCAGCCCATACCGCCGTGGCGGCGATTACCCACAGTGAACAGATTGACGACACCGCCGTAGCGGCGGCCCTCGACAGCGACTGCTACTACGTCGGGGTGCTTGGCAGTACCCGCACCTTCGCCAGCCGGATGGAACGGTTGAAAACACAGGGCTATTCTGACGAACAGCTTGAAAGAGTACACGGCCCCATTGGTCTGGACATCGGCGCCCGCACTCCCGAGGAAATAGCGCTTGCAATCGCCGCGCAGATGGTGCAGGATTATCGCAAAGGGAGATAATGGCATGGCAGCACTGGATCGAGAGCTCGATATTATTCGCGAAAGCCTCGGGTATGCACACCGCTTTCGCGGTCGTCTGTTTGTATTGCATATTGAGCTGCCGGTCATTGAAAACCAGTTTTTTCCCATTTTCATAAAGGATATCGCCACTCTACATCAATCCGGGATCAGAATGATTCTGGT
>CAZAMY010000309.1:0-3962 GCA_964485995.1 uncultured Sediminispirochaeta sp. | reverse complement strand
CGGAGCAGGAAGGTAACGTACTGAAGTACGCCGGGATTATCGAATCCGACGGCAGCTGTAAGGTGGAGCTGCGCCCCTATCCGAAAGACCACCCCTTTGCCCGTATTACCGGCAGCGATAACATAGTGGCCTTTACCACCGACCGTTACAACAGCCAGCCGCTGGTGGTCCAGGGGCCCGGGGCCGGACCACAGGTAACCGCCGGAGGGGTTTTTGCCGATTTACTGCGCCTGGCCGCCTATCTTGGAGCTAACTTATAGTGTAAAATAAGGGTAGTATGGAGTTTGTAAGTACCAGGGGAGATTCTCCACACGTAAGCGCCGCGGATGCTATCCTGCAGGGGCCGGCTCCGGACGGCGGTCTGTATGTGCCACGGGAATTGCCTTCCCTGCCAGACAGGGTGTTCGACACGCAGCTCTCTTATCAGGAAGCCGCCGAGTTGATTCTGCGGCCCTTCTTCGCGGGCGACCGCCTGGAAGCCCGGTTAGCCGAGCTCTGTCGTACCGCATTCTCCTTTGACGTTCCCCTGCATGAGCTGGAAGAGAATCGGCTGGTGCTGGAACTGTTTCACGGTCCGACTGCTGCCTTCAAGGATTTCGGGGCCCGCTTTTTAGCCGCCGCACTTACCGAACTGCACACAGAGGCCTCTGATGAACTGACAGTATTGGTGGCCACTACTGGTAATACCGGTGGTGCTATGGCCGCTGCCTTCCACGGGCTGGAAGGGCTGAATGTGAAGATCCTGTTTCCCAAGGGACATGTATCCGGACGGCAGTTCAAACAGCTGACCTGCTGGGGCGGCAACATACAGAGCTACGAGGTAGACGGAGAGTTCGAGGACTGTCAACAGCTGGTTAAATCGGCGCTCTTTTCCGAGGATCTCAAACGCCGTTACCGTCTTACTTCCGGGAACAGCGTCAATATCGGCCGGCTGCTGCCGCAGATTGTCTATTATATATATGGTTCGGTCCGCTTTCAGCATATCACCGGCCGCAGGCCGATTGTCATTATTCCATCTGGTAATGTCGGCAACTCGGTCGGGGCGTATTACGCAGTTGCAATGGGAGCTCCAATCGACCGGATCGTACTGGCGGTGAACGCCAACCGTACCATACCTGACTTTCTGGCAATGGGAAAGTATGAACCGCGGCCGAGCATACCGACCCTGGCCAAGGCCATGGATGTGGGCGACCCCAGCAATATGGAGCGTCTGCAGAATCTGTTCCCCGATATGGACGAACTTCGCCGCCACGTGTTTGCCTACAGTGTCAGCGATGCGGAAATCAAAAACACTATTCGCTACACACAATCGAACTTTGATTATACCCTGTGTCCCCATACCGCTACTGCCGAGTATGTGCGTGAAGACTTTTATCCGGATGAGCCCTCCTTCGTGGTAGCCACTGCCCATCCGGCCAAATTCGAACACATAGTCGAGCCTCTGATAGGCCGCTATATAGAAATCCCCGAAGCTTTACAGCAACTGATCGAATCCGAGAGCCGGTATACATCAATTCAACCCGCTTTAGAGCAACTTTTTTAATAATTATTGTAAAATTGGTATAGACCTTTAGGGCAAAAATTGGAAAAGTGTTATTTGACAGCGGTGAATTCCGTTGTACAATAAACTCTGTTAAACTCAAAAAAAAAAGGAGTGGGTAGGATGAAAAAAGCTCTAACAGTATTGCTCGTTTTCATGCTTTCGTTTTCTCTGTTCGCAGGGGGACAACAAGAGGGTGCCGCCGAGAGCACCGAAGGCGGCGATGAGCCGTTCAAAGTTGCTTTTGTCTATATTGGTATTCCCGGAGACCTCGGGTGGACCTATATGCATGACATCGGCCGCAAAGAGATGGTAGAAAATCTCGGTGACAAGGTGGAGACCACCTATATCGAGAATGTACCCGAAGGCCCCGATGCGGCCAGAATTATGCGTCAGTACGCCCAGAACGGCTGGGACATGATTTTTGCGACCTCTTTCGGCTACATGGATCCGATGTTGGAGGTAGCCCAGGAATTTCCGGATGTATACTTCGAGCACTGCTCCGGTTACAAAACCGCCGACAATATGGCAACCTATTTTGGCCGCATGTATCAGCCGCGGTATCTCTCCGGGTTGGTTGCCGGTGATGCCACCGAAACTAATACCATCGGGTACGTAGCCGCCTTCCCGATTCCGGAAGTAATCCGCGGGATCAACGCCTTTGCTCTCGGTGTTCAGGAAGTAAACCCCGATGCAACGGTTAAGGTTGTGTGGACCAACACCTGGTACGATCCGGTCAAAGAGCGTGAAGCTGCAGTTGCCCTGCTCGACAGCGGTGCCGATGTAATCGCCCAGCACCAGGATACCACCGAGCCGCAGAAAGCTGCCGAAGAGCGCGGTAAAGTCAGTATCGGATACGATGCCGATATGCGCAAATTTGTTGGTGACTCGGTACTGGTCAGCCCCGTGTGGCACTTCGGACCTTACTATACCCGCACCGTACAGGAAGCTATGGACGGTGAGTGGGAAACCCACCAGTTCTGGGGCGGCCTCAAAGAAGATACTGTAAAGTTGTCTGAGATGAGCCCGAGAGTTCCGCAGGATATCCAGGACCTGGTAGATGCCGAACGCGAAAAGATCGTAAACGGCGAATGGGACGTATTCTGGGGTCCGGTAAAGAACCAGAAAGGCGAAGTCGTAGTACCTGAAGGCGAAAAGATGAGCGATGGCGACATGCTCAATATGAACTTCTTCGTAGAAGGTGTAGCAGGTAGTCTCGGCGACTAATAATCGCTGCAGAGTAGTTATACACGAAAAACCACACGGCCCGGCCGTTCGGCCGGGCCGATTTCAATTTAACAGAGCACATATATGGAAACCGAAAAAAAGCCTATTTTGGAGATGCGAGGTATAACCAAGCGTTTTCCCGGAGTAGTTGCCAATGATCACGTAGACCTCGAACTTTTTCCTGGAGAGGTTTTGGCGCTGCTCGGAGAAAACGGTGCCGGCAAGAGTTCGCTTATGAACGTTCTAGCTGGTCTATACCGTCCGGATGAAGGGGCAATTTTTATCCGCGGAGAGAAGGTCTTTATTGACTCTCCCCGCGATGCGATGAACCTCGGCATCGGAATGGTGCACCAGAATTTCATGCTGGTGGATACTATGACGGTGGCTGAAAATATTATTCTCGGACTGAAGGAAATCTCTGCAATTCCCGACATGCGGCGTATCAGCGCCCGCATCCGCGAGATATCTGAGCATTACAATCTGAAAGTCGATCCCAATGCCTATATCTGGCAGCTCAGCGTCGGTGAGCAGCAGCGGGTCGAAATACTAAAACAAATATACCGCGGCGCCGAAATCCTCATACTCGATGAGCCGACTGCAGTTTTGACACCCCAGGAGTCCGATGAGCTCAACAAGATTCTGCATCAGATGACAGATGAAGGAAAATCGGCCATTTTTATTACTCATAAAATGGAAGAGGTAGTCGAATTTTCCGACTGGGTCCGGGTTCTGCAGCATGGTAAGCTGGTTACCGTCAAGCGGACCGCCGAAACCAGTCCGCAGGAACTGGCCCGGCTTATGGTCGGACGTGAGGTTTTGTTTCGAATCGATAAAGGTCCGGCTGAACCGAAAGAGGTAATCCTCGAGCTGAAGAGCGTTGAGGCCAACGACGAAAAAGGGCTGCCGGCACTGCGGGGCGTAGATCTGCAGGTACGGCGGGGTGAGATCGTCGGTATAGCCGGGGTAGCCGGAAACGGACAGCGCGAGCTGACCGAGGTAATCACCGGGCTGCACAAAGTACTGGGAGGCAGCATCGAGATCAACGACGATGATATGACCAACCGCTCGCCCCTTTCTATAATTCGGGCCGGCGTAAGCCACATACCTTCCGACCGCATCGCGATGGGAGTTGTCGGCGACATGAGTGTAGCCAGCAACCTGGTAATGAAAGGCTACCGCCGCAAGCCAATTACCC
>CAZAMY010000308.1:0-3965 GCA_964485995.1 uncultured Sediminispirochaeta sp. | reverse complement strand
TATCCGGCACTGATATCGGCCTCGAACAAGAGCGAACCGTCAGTCCCAAAGCGGCGCAGGTTTTCACAGGCCTGCTCAATACCCTGGCGTGCGGCCTGGGCGGTAAAGCCGCCGATGTGCGGTGACAAAATCACATTGTCCAGTTCGTGAATCGGATAATTCGACGGTGCCCCCATAATTCCCTCTTTCGGATAGGTATACCAGCAGTCAATGGCCGCTCCGCCCAGAGTGCCTGTATGCAAGGCTTCGTACAGCGCGGCTTCATCCACAATCGAGCCGCGCCCGATATTCACCAGCAGTTTATTCTGCATGCGCTGCAGCTGCTGCACACCGATCAGTCCCCGAGTTGCATCAGTGGCCGGCAGGGCCACCACGATCATATCCGCTGTTTCTATCGCCTCATCTATCGAGTAGACCATTTCATCGAAGCCTTCCGGAAGGGTCTCCACTTTCGTCCGTTTATACCCGATCGTGCGAACCCGAAAAGCCTTCAGAAGGGCGGCGGTGTATTTCCCGATCTCTCCGGTTCCCAGGATTGCCGCCGACTTGCCGCCGATCGACTCCCAGCTGTCATCCAGGCCTTTTCCAACCCAGAATCCGTGCCATTTGGTCCGGCGCATATCGTTATGAAACTCAATTACCCGTCCGTAGTAGGCCAGAATCAGACCGACAGTCTTCTCCGCCACATAAAAGGCGTTTCCGTGCGAATTGGCCACCCGCACGCCTTTCTCCCGCAGGAGATCGAAGGGCAGGTGATTCACTCCGGTAAACGGAACAATCACCAACTGCAGCTTTTCAGCCCGTTCGAACACCTCCCGGGCGATTTTTCCACCTACAATTACATCTGCTTCGGGAATATGCGCGTCGGCCTGGTTAAAATCGGTAATGAGCTCGAGCTCAGGCAGCTCTTTCTGCACCGGTTCGAGCAGCTCCCGCCATAAACTATTCACTTTCTGATAAAACACAACCTTCATACTATGAACCTCCTATACAGCGGCTTTGAGAACCCGCTGTTGATCGTAACGATACAGAATCAAAAACATAACCGCATTCACCGCTGCAACAATCCCGGTTATTCTCCACATTCCCTCGATACCGATCGCCTGAATGGTAAAACCGGAGATATACGGGCCGATAGTAAATCCGAGCCCGAAAATCACGCTCAGCAGACCGTTAAAACGGCCACGGTGGCTGATGGGGGTGTGATTCGCAATAAAGACACTCAAATTCGTTACCATGAGAATTTCACCGAGTGTCCACAGGACAGTCGAGATCAGGAAAAGCGGGAAAGTCTGGACTATATTGAGCATTCCGAAGCCCAGCATAAAGAACAGCGATGCAAACACCATATTATTGAGGGGCTTGAAGCGGCCGAACACAAACAGTATTCCAGTGGTAGCAATCAACACTACAACTGCATTCAGAGACATAATCGAACCGAACATCTCCGCCCCGCGATCCCCCCACAGCTGGGATAAGTGAAGGGGAATAGTAAACGCATGCTGACTGTAAATAAAGTTACTCATCACTCCTAGAGGAGCAAACAGCAACAGGACCGGCCTGCGCAGCAGTGCACTGAAAGCCGAGCCCTCTTCGGCCTGTTCCAGATGGAACTCGCCCTGCATACTTTTAGTAATCTCCGCCTTCGAAGGCTTCGTCTCGGGAACCCACAACAGTACCAGAGTGAAGGCCATCAGAGTGGTAAGTGCATCCCCCCAGAAAATCCACTGTAAATAATTACGAAACAGGAATCCCGCTATCATCGGCCCGATTGCAACACCAATGTTGGTACCCAGATACAAGAGCGAATATGCGCGCTGGCGTTTCTCGCTGGCGGTAATGTCGGCAACTATCGAATTGACCACCGGCCTCACCGCTCCCATAGCACCCGAGGCCACTATCAGAAACCAGGCGATAGAAATGTTCGGCGGCAGAAATCCGCAGGTACCCACCAGCAGTGCCGAAGTAAGCTGCAGTCCCAGAATCATCCGGCGCCGGCCGAATATATCTGTGAGGTTGCCGCCCAGCACTCCGCCGGCCATCGAAGAGCCGGCCGAGAGCATTACATACATACCTGCCGTTTCGGCCGGCAAGCCGAGTATTTGGGTTAAATACAGCGTGAGGAAAATCTTCACAAAATCGCCCATCCGGTTGACGATGCGAGCAAAGAAAAGGATATACACCGGTTTCGAAAGCCCGCCGTAATGGCGATCCCATCCCTGGATGATTCCGCCGAACACTTTTTTCATACTCATGCTGCAAGTCTCAACCTTTCATCACCGCCAAGGGTGAGAGTTCAACTACTATCTTTACCAGATCGCTCTGCTGGGCCATCACATCTGAAATATTCTTATACGCACCGGCCGCTTCGTCCAGATCCTTGGTGGTCCGCAGATTGTGAATGATGCCGCGGCTGTCCATGCGGCTGCGCTCCTTTTTCAAGTCCAGGCTGCGCTGCGCAGCCTTGCGCCCCATCACCCGCCCGGCTCCGTGCGAACAGGAACAGAAACTCTCCGGATTGCCCAGCCCCTCGACAATATAGCTGTTGGTTCCCTGGCTCCCCGGAATAATACCGCGCTGCCCCTTGCGGGCGGAGGTAGCACCCTTGCGATGCACCACCACCTCTTCGCCGAAATGCTCCTCGATGGCGGCAAAGTTGTGGTGAATATTTACCTCGTCCCCGTACTCGATACGCGGGAAATAGCGCTTCAGAACCGCCTCGATGGTATACAGCATGTGGGCGCGGGAGGCAGCTGCAAAATCCTGGGCAAACTGCATCGATTCGAAATACTCCTCGGCAGCCGGAGTTCCGAGCATCAGCGGGGCCAGCTGAATATCCGGCAGCTCAGCTCGCCCCTGCCCGCTTCCGTCGGCCGCCTGCTGCCGGGGGCCCGACTTATACAGCGCTTTAGCCTGGCGGTAGTACTCTTTGGCAACGGTATAACCGAAATTGCGGCTGCCGGAGTGCAGCATAATCCACACATGGCCGTCGCTGCCCTGCTGCAATTCGATGAAGTGATTTCCCCCGCCGAGGGTGCCCAGTTGATAGCGGGCAGAATCGAGTTCCTGCCGGACAACCGGGGTCTGCGGCGCTCTTGAGAAACCCTCCCACTGCTGCGGAGTCTTGTGGTGCTTAAAGCCGACCGGAATCAGCGAACGCAATTCTCCGACTATTTTTTCCAGCTTATCGTGCGAAATTCCCTGCAGCGAGGTCTGCACAGCATTCATACCGCAGCCGATATCCACCCCCACTGCATTGGGAATCACCGCATCTTTAGTAGCCAAGACCCCGCCGATGGGCATGCCGAAGCCCTGATGGGCGTCCGGCATAACCGCAATATGATGAAAGGCATACGGCAGATTGGCTATATTTTTCGCCTGTTCAAGGGCGCCCTCCTCAAGCGTGTCGAGCCACAGCTTGATGGGCACCCTTTCCGTGCGTATTTCAAACATTTCCTATCGTGGCAACCATTACCGCTTTAATCGTGTGCATCCGATTCTCGGCCTCATCAAACGCCACTGAATGCCGGCTGCGGAACACTTCATCAGAAACTTCCATCTCATTCAGGCCGAATTTGCTCTGAATCTCTTTTCCGATAGTCGTCTCGGTATCGTGAAAAGCGGGCAGGCAGTGCATGAAAATTACATCACTGTTGCCGGTCCTCTCCAGCATTTCCATATCCACCCGGTACGGCTCCAGCAGCTTGATGCGCTGCTCGAACTGGTCTTCCTCGCCCATGGAAACCCACACGTCAGTGTAGATGACATCGGCATCCTTCACTCCCCGGGCGATATCATCGGTGAAATCGATTGTTGCACCCGATTCTACTGCAACCGCCTTCATCTCTTTGATGAGCTCCTGGTCCGGCAGCAGTTCCTTCGGTGCAATTCCGACAAACTCCATACCGGTTTTTGCAGCGCCGATCATCAGTGAACGGCCCATATTGTTGCGAGCATCCCCCACA
>CAZAMY010000307.1:0-3981 GCA_964485995.1 uncultured Sediminispirochaeta sp. | reverse complement strand
GTGCGCATACTGGTGATAATGGCCACAAAAATGGGAATCAGCCAGATCAGTGTTACGAGAACCAGAAAAATATACAGTATTGCCCTTACTGCCGGAGGAGTGCTCGATCGTCTAGCCATTTGCTTCCTCCTTGGCAATACGGGTTAGATAGAACATGATAAACATCAAACTGATGATGAAGATGATTACTGAGATTGCCGCACCGTAGCCCATGCGGTAGTTATTAAAGGCTTCGACGTACATGAAGTTCGCCAGCACGCTGGACTGATTGTAAGGCCCGCCGCGGGTCATGACCGACACCAGGTCGAATGCCCGCAGTGAGTCGATGATGCTGATGACGATTACGATAACGGTGATCGGTGCCAGCTGCGGGAGGATCACATTGAAAAAGCGCTGTACCGCGTTGGCGCCGTCGACTTCGGATGCGTCTAACAGGTTTTTATCCACACTTTGTAGTCCAGCCAGATAGAGTACCATTACATAGCCCACCTGTCGCCAGATGGCGACCGCGATGACCGCCTCCATGACCACTTTCGGGTTGCTGAGCCAACCGGTGGCCAGCTGCCCTAAGCCTAAACGGCGCAGAACCTGATTGATCAGTCCGCTGTGGGGGCTGTAGAGCCATGACCATACCAGACCACAGACCACGAGAGAGAGCACCATCGGTAGAAAGAAGCTGGCCTTGAAGGCCTTGGCTCCGGGGATGTTCCTGTTCAAAACCATCGCCAGCGTCAGTCCGAGTACGATGGGAATAGTCATAAACAGGATGATCCACTCCAAGTTGTTGGAAAGGCTGATGTAAAAGACCTCGTCCTGAAACAGCCGTTCGTAATTTGAAAATCCATTGAACCGCGGTGCCGAGAGTCCGTCCCACCTGGTAAAGCTGAGGTAGAAGCTGTACAGCATCGGCCCGATAATCCAGATCAGGTAAATCGTCACCGGAATAGCGAGAAATGCATACGGAGTCAGCTTGTAGCGGATTTTTGAATCCAGCATTCAATTCCTCCTTGGGATATGAAAGACCGGCGGCAGATGCCGCCGGTCTGAATGATGATGAATAAGTAGTTTATTCTTCTTCGAAGAGTTGCTGGCGGGCTTTTTCCAGTTTTTCAGTAATCTCTTCAGCTTGGTCGGTATTCTGCCAGAACTCCATAAAACCGTTCATGCCCCGGTCAGCCATTTCCGGAGTAGTGTCGCGGTCGTAGAACTGTGCGACATAGTCGGCTTTGTTGATGAGCTCGCGGCCCTTTAGTTGGTTCTCATTATACACCGAGGTGTCAACTTCGTTGTTGGTTACCAGACGGCCGAGCTCTTTGGCTACATATTCCTGTACCTCTTTCGAGCCGAAGAACTTGAGCAGTTTCTTGGCCATCTCGGGATTCTGGCTGTTCTTCGGGATGAAGTAGCCGTCGGTAGGTGCATCTTCGCCGACCGGTACGCTCGGGTCGATGATCGGGAAGCGGAAGAAGTCCAGGTACTGCAGGTCTTCTTCAGGATAAGAGTCGCGGATAAAGTCGCCCATCAGGTACATAGCGGCGTCGCCGTTGGTCATGAAGGGGATGGCTTCGGCCCAGGCGTAGGAAGCGGGGCTTTCTACGAAGTAGCCTTTGTCGATCATCGGTCCCCAGTACTCCTCGAACACCTTCAGAACGCGCGGGTCGTCATAGCTCTCTGTTCCCAGCATCAGGTTGATGTGGAACTCAGGGCCATTGACGCGCATGTTGAGGTAGTCGAACCAGGCAGCAGCGGTCCAGCGGTATTTGGTACCGATGGTGAAGGGAGTAACGCCGTTGCTTTTCAGTTTTTCACATACGGCCATCAACTCGTCCCAGGTTTCCGGGATTTCGATGTTGTATTCGTCGAATACGCGGGTATCGTAGTAGATTGCCCACCAGTACCAGTTGCCCGGCAGGAAGTACTGTTTATCATCAACCGAACTCATGGCGCGGAAGCCTTTTGCGTAGCTTTCGTTCCAGCCGGCTTCTTCCCACACATCGCTGATGTCCATGATCAGGCCTCTGTCGATGAAGAAACGGGCGCGGTTACCGGCAAACCAGGTCAGTACATCGGGGGGTGCCGAAGAGGTGAGATAGGCGCGGATGGCCTGTTTGAAATCCTCGTGAGCAACGGTACTGTGAATAACCTTTGCATCAGGATTCTGTTCCCTGAACATCTCCATGAGTTCAGCTTCAACGCGTTTCGGTTCCGGGTCACTCCAATAGGAATTGTATACGACCACATTCTGTTCTCCGGCCTGGCCGCCTTCGGCAGCGCCTTCCTGCTGACCGCCGGCAAATAGGGGAGCCATGCCGAGGACGAACAGTACGGCGAGAACACTTACAATAATCTTGTTTCTCATAAACGAAGATCCTCCTTTACTTAGTGTAAGAAAATTATGCGCCTGGCGATGAATTCGGTCAATGATAAGATTTGAATGTAATTGTAGATATTTTAAGATGTCCGGTTTATACTTTGGGGCACTACGCGTATGGGAAAATTTGCCTTTGCTGTTCTAACCGAAATGGAGCTGAAACTCCCCTTCTACCTCCTGGGCGTCGGTGTCGATTTTCACCAGGAGATGGACCCGCACAACCGGCCGAAGGGCTTTCCGCATTACCAGTGGATACAGTGCGAAGAGGGTGAGGGGGTACTGCACCTCGACGGCCAGGATTTCGTGGTCGGTGCCGATCAGGCTATGTTTCTGTACCCCGGGGTTTCGCACCGCTACTATCCGGTAACCTCGCCCTGGAAGGTACACTGGTTTACATTCGGCGGAAAGAACCTGGCGCCGATTCTGGAAGTTGCCGGGCTGACAGAATCAGGGGTGTATTCGGTGGTGCATGCCGAACAGCTGGTAAACAAAATGCGGGTTGCCTTTTTCCATCTGCTCTCTGATTCGAACCTGAAGGGGCTGGAGTGTTCTTCCCTGGTCTATGACTTTCTTATTACACTTATGAAGTACGCCTACCGCAGCGACAACGAGCCGGTGGTAACTAAGTACACCCGGCTCAAACCGGTGTTCGACTTTATCGAACAGCACTACCAGGACATTATAACCATAGACGACCTGGCTGCGACCCTGGATGTAACCCCGCAGCACCTCTGTCACCTGTTCAAAGAGACGATGAATCACCGTCCCTTTGAGTACGTGAACTCCTACCGCATAGCCCGCAGCAAAGACCTGATGGTGCAGGAACCAGAAATAAGTCTGTCGGAGGTTGCCGAGCGCTGCGGCTACGAGTCGCTGAGTTACTTCAGCAGCGTATTTCGTAAAACCGAAGGCTTGAGTCCGGGTGAATATAAAAAGATTCACTTAGGGCGGGTATAGCTGTTATAATAGTACCTGAGGAGCTGAGCGTATGACTGGGAATTCGGAAAATAAGGAAGTAGAACAGAGAGATGTAGTGCTGGTGCACGGGCAGCATGTCGGCTGGGTGGATGTGGAGAACATCAAGAACTACCTGGATCAAAAATGCTGTACTGACTGCTGGCTCTACCTGGAGACGGCTCCGGTCGAAAGGGTTGAACGGGCCCTGGAAGAGGATCACCGCATCCGGATACGGGTTACCAAGAACCCCAAAAAATCGGCAAAATCCTACTACTCAGAACTCGAGAGCGAGGGGCGCTCGGTCGAAGTGAAGCGGCTGGAAGAGGTTTCCGACCGGTCCATGAACCGCGGCGGCTGCTGAGGAGGGCCCGCCGGCGCCGGGCTCAGCCCGGCCGCAGTAAGGCCCACCCGCGGGTTAGCCTACAGAATGTTCTCCCGTTTGAAGCGCGGCAGCAGCCGGCTCATGGCAAGCCAGTCCAGCAGCAGTACCCCGAGACTGAAGAGCAGGGCATAGCCGGTGTGAAAGGTGATTACCCCGGTGATTTGCATTACGATCAGCAGCACCAGCGGTACCACTACCATCGCCGACATCTGCTGGGCTTCGAGATAAGTTTTTGCCCGCAGTGAAACCAGCAGCGTAACCGTCAGACCCA
>CAZAMY010000306.1:0-3987 GCA_964485995.1 uncultured Sediminispirochaeta sp. | reverse complement strand
GTTCGAGGCCGATATCAGTGCCGGATACTAAGCCGGGCTGGCTTTAGGCTGGCTTTAGGCTGGCTTTAGGCTGGCTTTAGGCTGCCCTATAAACAGTCGTATAAAACTGACAGAAAAAATAAGGAATATACTGCCGATACGCTTAAAATTATGTATTTTAGAAATAAAGGAGATGTGTATATGGCAGTTGAATATGTAACGTTGGGCGGAGGATGTTTTTGGTGCTTAGAGGCTGTTTTTGAGCGTATAGAGGGAGTGGAGTCGGTTGTACCGGGCTATGCCGGCGGAACCACCGAAAATCCGAGCTATGAACGGGTCTGCACCGGAGAAACAGGACACGCTGAAGTTGTACAAATAGCTTTTGATACCGAAAAGCTGAGTTTCAAAGAGATCCTGAATCAGTTCTGGAAGGCACATGATCCAACCACTGTGAACCGGCAGGGTGCCGATGTAGGAACCCAATACCGTTCCATCATACTCTATAACGATGAGCAGCAGCGTCAACAGGCTGAGGAGTCGAAGCGGGCTCTAAAAGAGTCGGGGTACTTCGACAATCCAATCGTCACGGAAATTAAACCGCTGGACACATTTTATCCGGCCGAAGAGTATCATCACAGCTACTTCGAAAAGCACCCCTATGCTGGGTACTGCACCTTTGTGATTCGGCCAAAGCTCAAAAAGCTGGAGCTTCTAAAGTAGCTAAGCTCTATTTACAGGGCGAATCCAAAGTCATAAACTTTATATATGGCCTCCTTCGAGCATCTGAATACAAGGGACTATCTCCGTTCAATTACCCACAAGTTTTCCCGATGCAGCCATAAGACCATCGATTATGAGGAGATTGCCGAAGACTTCCGAGTCCTGAGCGGAGCCCAGTACGTAGCCTTGAACGAGGTGTCGGACTACGGTGAATATACCACTACAAAAGCGATCGCCGGGTTGAAAGAAGGAGTGCAGAAAGCCTCCAAGATGTTCGGGTTCCCGCTGGTAGGAGCTGCGTATACCGTTGACCCGCACATCAAAGATGTTTTTGTGGCGGACGGGATAGTCGAGTTCGACAGTCTGTGCACTCTGGCCGGCAGTCAGATCCCGGAGGGGCTCTGCCGGCAGGCGATAAAGCTGTTCAGGCTGGGTAAGGCTTATGCCCTGGCGATGCACGACTATAACGGACCGATTGCCGATTTAATTTTTATCCTGAAAAAGGACCGGACTATTCAGAACGGGCTGGAGATCGAAACGCTGGCCTCGGTCTTGTCACTCTGTTTGCAGAGAGTATACGCCGAACAGGATACGGTGGTGAAGCTGCTGGATGTGTGCAGGGACGGCGGCGATGAGCGCAGTGCAGCCTACGAGTCGCTGTTTCACGCCACCGACAAGCTGCCCGACCTGATCTACCATCTCGATTCTGAAGGGCGTATAGTCTTCATCAATCAGGCGGTACAGCGCTACGGGTATGACCGGGAGAGCCTGATCGGGGAGCACGTACTGGATCTGGTGCATCCGGAGGACCGGGAACGAGCCCGCTGGAAACTGAACGAGCGGCGGGCTGGTGACCGGCGCACCCGGAAGTTCGAGGTTCGTCTGAAAACGGGCGATAAGCACACAGTGTTTCTTTCCCTGTATAACCGCAATATACCCAAAGACCCGGTTTTGCTGATAGATGCCGAAGGACTGTACAAAGGGCAGCCCGGCCGCAGTGACTTTTTGGGAACCCTGGGGGTTGGGCACGACATAACCGAGCAGAAGCTGCTGCAAAGCGAAATTGTGCAGCACGCCCACATGTTTCGTACCATTATTGAAAATATGGGTGAGGCCGCCTGGCTGGAAGAGATCGACCCGCAGCAGACCCTGTACTTGAACCCCGCCTGTGAGCGACTGTTTCAGGTTTCAGCTGATCGGTTGGAGGCCGATCCAGCTTTATGGCTGCAGATTATTCATCCCGACGACCGTAAACGGGTCGAGAAGGCCCTGGTTCAACTGAATACAGAGCACAAACTCGACCCGATCGATTACCGCATTTTCGATGAAGATGGAACTGTACGCTGGGTGCGGTCGGAGGTATTTCCGGTAGTCTCGGAGTACGGGAATGTGACCCGGATGGTGGGAATTGCCCATGATATCACGGCAGCACAGCGGGAGCGCCAGCAGCTGCAGGAGAGTGTAGAAAAAGAAAAGAACTTCGTGCACGAAATCAATCATCGGGTGAAGAACAATCTGATGATGATCGACAGTATGCTGAACCTGGAGCTCGGCAGTCTCGAGGAACAGCTAAAAGAGCCCTCACAGAGGAGGTATACAGCGGTGGTCCTCGGCAAAGTCAAAGCCCGTATTAGGGCTGTGGGGCTGGTGCATGAGCTGCTGTACTCCAGTTCGCAGGACAGGGCGGTTGAAGCTCGGATGTATCTGCAGGAGCTGGGCGAGAGCATCCTCGAGGTCGACGATGTCAGTTCCAGCCGTATTCAGCTGGACTTTCATATTGAACAGCCGGTCTGGCTGCCGCTGCGTACGGTTATTCCTCTGGGGATGATATTCAGCGAGCTTCTGACGAATGCGATCAAGTATGCGTTTCCGGACGGAGAGGGCGGACAGGTGTGGATTCACCTGCGGAGGCATACGGAGTATATGTACGAACTGCAGGTCTGTGACAACGGAGAGGCGCTGCCGCCCAACTTTGACACAAAGAGCCTGAGCATCGGGCACTCGCTCATCACGAGCTTGGCGCAGCAGCTCAATGGGGCGTTCGAAATAGTAAGTAAGAAAGAGTATAAGTGTTTTTCCATCCGCTTTGCGATGGAAAAAAATGCATGAAAAAGGCCGGACTCCTGAGAGCCCGGCCCGAAATTGCAAATTGAAAAGCTTATACATCCCGTTTGCGCATAGCAATCGAAATGCACACTGCTGCTCCCCCCCAAGTGAGGACGAGTCCGAAAATCATAAAAATTACTGCTCCAGCTGACATAGTAACCTCCTTACACGTCTTCTGCGGTCTGTTCGAGGATACTGGCATCTTTCCATTTGGATTTGCCGAGGATGATACCAATGATCAGAATACCAACCGCAACAGCCCATCCGAAGGCCAACGTGGGCCCGATCGCATAGCCGCCGTAGTTAGCGGTAAAGTTGCTGTAGAAGTTCTGGATGGCGGTGATACCGAGAACCAACGGAGTTACGAACTTCACAGTAAATTCCCACCATTTGCCGACGTTGAAGTCGGAGATGGGTTCGAAGTGTTCGCGCAGGGTAACCAGCTTGAACATCCAGCCGATGATGATGACCTCAATCAGTCCTGACATGGCAACGCCGAACTGGTTTACGAAGTAGTCGGCTATGTCGAGGATGTAGAGACCGGCACCGGTGGTGAAGATCATACTGACGAGTCCGGCGATGATGGTGTAGCCGAGCACTACCTTGCGGCGCGGCAGGTTCAGTTTGTCGGTGAACGACGATACCAGCACCTCATTGATCGAAATGAATGAGGAGAGACCGGCAAAGGTCAGCGACAAGAAGAACAGAACACCGATGACCTGCTGCAGAGCGGGTAGCTCGTTAATGGCCTGCGGAATAGTAGCAAATGCCAGGAATACTCCACTGAGGTTACCGGGCAGTTCGCCGCCGGCCTGGTGCATCATGAAACCGAGAATACTGAAAATTGCGATACCGGAAAGTATGGAAAAACCGCAGTTCAGCAGACCGGTCATAAAAGCGTTGTTCACGATGTCCGATTTCTTCGGCAGGTAGCTCGAATAGGTGATCATAATTGCGAAAGCAATACTCAAGGTAAAGAAGATCTGTCCGTAGGCAGCCACCCATACTCGGCCGTCGAGAATTTTGCTGAAGTCCGGCTTGAAGAGCATTTCGAGTCCGTCGGCTGCTCCAGGCAGGGTAATTCCGCGGATCATGACAATCAGCAGAATGACGATCAGCAAGGCCATGAAAATCTTATTAGCCTTTTCGATACCGGATTTTACACCCGCATACAGCACGATA
>CAZAMY010000305.1:0-3988 GCA_964485995.1 uncultured Sediminispirochaeta sp. | reverse complement strand
ACGGTGTTTGTGGCCGACAACGGATGCGGCATGAGCCCTGAGCAGCTCGAGAAAGCACGGGATCCCTTTTTTACCGATGGTGTTAAGCATGTTGAGCGGGAAGTAGGATTAGGTTTGGCATTTCTCGCCCAGGCTGTAGAGATGTCTGGTGGAGAATTCGAGATAGATTCACGTGAGGGGCAGGGAACTTCTGTGAAATTCCGGTTTGATAAAAGCAACATCGATACCCCTCCGGTGGGCAGTGTGGCCAATACCTTTTTTGCCGCTCTGACATATCCCGGAGAGCACGAGATGGTGATCAACCGGAAGTACAGTGACAGTGCGAATGTGTTCTCCTACTCGCTTACCAGATCGGAATTGGCCGATGCAGTCGGAGGGTTCGAGAGTTCGGGTTCTCTGCAGCTGCTGCGGACCTATCTTCGGTCGCAAGAAGATGTTTCGGAAGAGAAGGCCGTAGGCCGGAAGAATTAGTGTAAAGGAGTAAGTTATGACTCTTGAAGAATTACGAAAACTGCGGGAAGAACAGAAAAAGAGTTTGTCCCGACGAAGTACGGATAACAAAGATATACAGATAATTGTAGGAATGGGCACCTGCGGAATTGCCGCCGGTGCGAAAGAAACCCTCGATGCATTCGTTGAGGAGCTCGACGAGCAAGACCTGAGCAGCGTGAAGATTACTCAGACCGGCTGCATGGGGCTGTGTTACGTAGAGCCGACGGTTGAAGTAATAATGCCGGATATGCCCGATGTAATTTACGGAAAGGTTGATCCCGAGGTTGCCCGTAAGATCATCCGCAAACATGTCCTGAACAAAACTATGGTCAACGATCATGTATTTGATCGTCCGGCAGCTGATATTGTAGAAGAGGGAGGCACTCAGTAATGGCGGCTTTTACAAATTTTGTGCTTGTATGCGGCGGTACTGGGTGTGAAGCCGCTAAAGCAGATCAGATTTTCAAAAACCTGATGCACGAATGCGAACATCAGGGAGTGAAAGACAAGGTTCAGGTGGTAAAAACCGGCTGTTTCGGTTTTTGTGAACAGGGCCCGATCGTAAAGGTGCTTCCCGACGAGTCATTTTACGTACAGGTGAATCCTGATGATGCAAAAGAGATAGTTTCCGAGCATCTTGTAAAGGGACGTGAAGTAGGCCGGCTGCTCTACAACAAGGCTGAAAGCAAGAAACGAGCCCAGATTGATGAGATGGATTTTTATCAGAAACAGTTTCGCGTGGTGTTGCGCAACTGCGGACTCATTGATCCTGAGAATATAAATGAGTACCTTGGCCGTGACGGGTATGTAGCCCTCGAAAGGGCTCTGTTTGAAATGAAGCCCGATGACATCATCGAAGAGCTGAAAAAAGCGGGGCTGCGCGGTCGTGGCGGAGCTGGTTTTCCCACCTGGATGAAATGGAATTTCACCAAGCAGGTAGAGAACGATCAAAAGTATGTAGTGTGTAACGCCGACGAAGGCGACCCCGGTGCATATATGGACCGCAGTACCCTCGAAGGTGATCCGCACAGTATTCTCGAAGCGATGACAATAGCTGGCTATACCACCGGTGCGAATTACGGGTATATCTACATCCGCGCCGAATATCCGCTGGCAATTCGTCGTTTGAAAATTGCCATGCAACAGGCCCGTGAATACGGGGTCCTGGGTGATAATATCCTGGGCAGCGGCTTCAGTTTTGACATCGAGATTCGCCTCGGTGCCGGTGCCTTTGTCTGTGGTGAGGAAACCGCCCTGCTGCGTTCGATTGAAGGTGAACGCGGTATGCCGACCCCGCGGCCTCCTTTCCCCGCTACCAAGGGTGTATTCGATCAGCCGACAGTTATAAATAACGTAGAAACCTGGGCTAACATACCCATTATTGTGATGAAAGGTGGCGACTGGTTTGCTAAAATCGGTACCGAGGATTCCAAGGGAACCAAGGTATTCGCCCTTACCGGTAAAATCAGAAACTCCGGACTGGTCGAGGTTCCGATGGGAACCACCCTGCGGGAGATAGTCTTCGATATCGGCGGTGGTATACCCAACGGCAAAGAGTTCAAAGCGGTGCAGACCGGTGGACCTTCCGGCGGTGTAATTACCAAAGATTATCTCGATACTCCCATCGACTATGTGCACCTGCAGGAACTCGGTTCCATTATGGGATCGGGGGGTATGATCGTAATGGACGAGGACGACTGTATGGTCGACGTGTCCAAGTTCTACCTCGGTTTCACTGTAGATGAGTCCTGCGGTAAGTGTGCTCCCTGTCGTGTCGGCGGACGTACTCTCTACAACATTCTCGACCGCATCACCGAAGGTGAGGGCGAGATGGAGGACCTTGAAAAGATCAAGTCGATTGCCCACGCCATGCAGAAGGCATCCCTCTGCGGCCTGGGACAAACTGCACCGAACCCGATCATCTCGACAATGACGTACTTCGAAGACGAGTACAAAGCGCATATCAAGGATAATCGTTGTCCCTCCGGCCACTGTAAGAAGCTGATCTCCTACCACATCCTGGCCGACAAGTGTATCGGCTGCGGGCTGTGTGCCCGAAAATGTCCGGTGAACGCCATCAGCGGCGAGATTCGGCAGCTGCACAGTATTGATCAGGATATCTGTATTAAGTGCGGAGAATGTTACAACGTATGTAAGTTCGATGCGGTCTACGTGCGATAAGCACATTTAGTGAAGGAGGAACCAGTGAAAACTGTAAACATAAAAATCAACGGCCAGCCGTTAGAGGTAGAGGCGGGAACTACCATACTGGATGCGGCCAAACAAATGAATGTAAATATCCCGACCCTCTGTTATCATGCGGATCTGCCGGCCTGGGCGGCCTGCGGAATCTGTGTGGTCAAAATGGAGAACTCTCCCAAGATGGTGCGAGCCTGTGCAACTGCAGTATCCGAGGGAATGGGTATTATCACCCATGATCCCGAGCTGCACGAAATACGAAAAACGGTTATCGAGCTCATCCTTTCGACCCACCCCAACGACTGCCTGATGTGCGGCCGGAACCAGAACTGCGAACTGCAGTCCCTGGCGGCCAACTACGGTATTCGCGAGCAACCATACGAGGAGCGTCTGCGGGATCTGCCGAAGGATGATTCGACTCCGTCGATTATTCTGAACCCCGAGAAGTGTGTAAACTGCGGCCGCTGTGCAAATGTCTGCCAGATGCTGCAGGATGTATGGGCCCTGGAGTTCGTGGGACGCGGTGAGAACACTCGCATTGCACCGGCGGCTGATGCCGCCCTGGCTGACAGCCCCTGTATCAAGTGCGGTCAGTGTTCAGCGCACTGCCCGGTAGGCGCTATCTATGAAAAGGACGAAACCGGCAAACTGCTGGCCGCAATTCGGGATGAGAACACATACGTTGCTGTGCAGATTGCACCGGCAGTGCGTGTAGCCGTAGGTGAGGCTTTCGGCTTTGAGCCGGGTGAGATCTCGACCGGCAAGATCTATGCCGCCCTCAGACGGCTCGGCGTGGATGCGGTCTTTGACACCAACTTCTCGGCCGACCTGACTATCATGGAAGAGGCTACCGAGTTCGTGCACCGCCTGACCGAAGGCTCCGCTGAGATGCCGCAGCTGACCAGCTGCTGCCCGGCCTGGACCGACTATATGGAGAAGTACTTTCCGGATATGATCCCGAACTTCTCGACTGCGAAGTCGCCTATGATGATGCAGGGTGCCATTACCAAAACTTACTATGCCGATAAGATCAATAAATCGGCGGCAGAGATCTACTCGGCGGCAATTATGCCCTGTACCGCCAAAAAGTACGAAATCACCCGCTGTGAGAAGATGTACTCCTCAGGCGAGCAGGATGTCGATGTAGTTCTGACTACCCGTGAGCTGACCCGTCTAATCCGTTCAGCCGGTATAGATTTCAACACGCTGCCCGATGAGGCGGCCGATAGCCCGATCGGCAAGTACTCCGGTGCCGGTACCATCTTTGGTAATACCGGCGGAGTTATGGAAGCGGCTC
>CAZAMY010000304.1:0-4013 GCA_964485995.1 uncultured Sediminispirochaeta sp. | reverse complement strand
AAACAGGCCATAGCCGCACCGTTTGCATGCTGGTACACGGCGGTGAGCGGAATTTGGCAGAGCGTGTGGCTGGAGTTTCTGCCTGAGCTGTATATTGCCGAGCTGTCTGGGGCGTCCCACGTGCAAAGCGGAGCAGCTGATTTTCGTGTCCGGATATCGGCCCCTGATATAGAGTGCCGGCTGAAAGCAGAGGTGCGTTTTGAAGATGAATGTGTGGCCTCAAGCCAGTGTGGCTGTTCTTATCCGAGCACTGAGATACACTTTGATATTCCCGATGTCAAAGAATGGAGCCCGGAATATCCGAATCTCTATGAAGTTTATTTTTTCATCATGCGAGGGGAGACGGTTATCGATCAAGTCGAGACATATCTGTCTTTTCGTTCCATTGATGTGAGGGGCGATGGATTGTATATCAATCAGAAGAGATACTTTCAGAAGTTGGTGCTCATGCAGGGAATCTGGGCGGAGGCCGGATATACAGCCCCGGAAGACGACAGTTTCGACCGGGATATACGGCTGGCAAAGGAGATGGGATTCAACGGGGGGCGCATGCACATGAAGTTTGAAGATCCCCGGTTTTTGTATGCCGCCGACCGGCTCGGATTTCTGGTCTGGGGTGAAGCCCCCTCCTTTTACACCTTTTCCGATAGATCCTGCGCTGTATTCCGGAAGGAGCTTACCGAGATTATAAAGCGGGATATGCGGCATCCGAGTCTGGTCGCCTGGGTTATCGGAAATGAATCCTGGGGTATCAAAGAAATCAGTCAGTCGGAGAGGATACGATCATGGCTGACTGACATTGTAGAGATGACCCGCAGCATCGACCCGACCCGGCCTGTAATCAGCAATGATGGCTGGGAACACCTCAACAGCGACATAATGACCCTGCATAGCTATGAACACAGTGCTGAGCTGTTGCAGGATGACTGGAACCGGGCCCGCCGGAACGAAACCTGCGGAATCCACAACAAAGCGTTTCATCTTCAAGTCGGAAATATGCTCCATATGCCCTGGGTTCTGAGTGAATTCGGTGCCGTTAGTTTCATCGGCGAGTCTGAGGAAGTAGATCACTGGGGCTACGGCGACACAGCCGAAAGCACGGATGCTTTTCTCACATTTTTCAGGCATATTATTGAAACAGCCTCCGCTCTGGACGGCATATCTGGTTGGTGTTATACTCAGTTTTCCGACGTCGAAAAAGAAAAAAACGGTTTATTGTTTGCAGATAGAACTCCAAAAGTAGAGCCATCTCTTATCAAGGACCTTATCAAGGAAATAGTGAATAGCTGATGGAATCCAAGGTTTTCATTACAAAAAGCGATGATGTACTCAGTGTTGCGAAGGCCCTCAGTTCACCTCTCAGAATAAAGATGCTGCATGTTCTCAGACATCAGTCTATGAATATTCAAAACCTGGCAAAAGAGTTAGACATATTAACGTCTACCTGCACAATGAACATACAGGTGCTCGAAAGGGTAGGGCTTGTAAAAACCGAAATGGTCCCGGCGGTCCGCGGCAGCCAGAAGATGTGCAAACTGATTTATTCGGAGGTGGTGCTCCCGCTGGTGGAAGAGGAAGAAGAGCAGGACGAAAACATCATTGTTATAAATATGCCGATAGGTTTGTATACCGACTTTCAGGTGCATCCCTCCTGTGGAATGATAAGTGAAACCGAAATTATCGATTATCTTGACAGTGAACGGGCATTCTTCAGCCCTAAACGGGGCAATGCCCAGCTGATCTGGTTTACAGACGGATTCATTGAATACAGCTTCCCGGTAAACATACCCAAAGAGCGGTATGTAAAGTCAATCCAGATCTCCGCAGAGATCTGTGCCGAGTTCCCGGGTTACAAAGAGGACTGGCCCAGTGACATCACTATGTGGATCAACTCTCAGGATGTAGGCACCTGGACCAGTCCCGGAGACATGGGCGGCAAGCGAGGCCGGTTTACCCCCAAGTGGTGGGGGCTGGAGAATACCCAGTTCGGCTTTCTGAAGTCATGGAGAGTCACCAATGAAGGGGCTTTTATCGATGGTATAAAGTCAGCTGCCACGAAGATCGGAGACCTGCATCTGCAGGATGACTATCGTATCAGGGTAAGGCTGGGTATTAAGAAGGAAGCCGAATTCCGGGGCGGGCTCAACATCTTCGGAGAAAAGTTCGGCAATCATCCCACCGGCATCAACCTGCAGATCGAACTGGCCACCCCCTCCGGAAAATCATACTGATCATCTCGATTATGGCCGATACACAACAGGGCCCCTGTCCGTTCTGTCAATATTGACTCCCGGGGCTGTAAAGCCCTACCAAATCAGGTGAAATTGATGTTAAAATAGGCTCAGCTATGTATGGAGGTGAATTATGCCAGGACTCAATCCTGAAGTAGATCCCGACGGTTTGCTGGAGTATTCAGTAGTCTTTACCGATCGGTCGCTCAATCACATGTCGAAAGCCTTTCAGCAGGTTATGCGCGACATATCCTCTTCGCTGAAAAAGGTATACAAGGCCCACTCGGTAGCCCTGGTACCCGGCGGCGGTACCTATGCCATGGAAGCGGTGGCCCGGCAGTTTGCCGCCGATGAATCGGTGCTGATAGTGCGCAACGGACTGTTCAGTTTCCGCTGGACCGCGATATTCGAAGCGTCCGGTGTGGCCAAGGACCAGACTGTTCTGCAAGCCAGGCGTACAAAGGATGAAGCGCACGCACCCTGGACTCCGGCTCCCCTGGAAGAAATTGTCGATTCGATCCACAAAAACCGCCCGGCAGTCGTGTTCGCACCGCATGTCGAAACCTCTTCGGGCATAATCCTTCCGGATAAATATATCAAGGCCATCGGCCAGGCTGCCCGCGAAGTGGACGCGCTGTTCGTACTGGACTGTGTCGCCTCCGGTGCCGTATGGGTCGATATGCAGGAAACCGACGTCGATGTGCTTATAACCGCCCCGCAGAAGGGCTGGTCTTCTACCCCCAGCGCCGGTATGGTTATGTTGAACCAGCGGGCCCGTGCCCGGGCAGACGCAGTAAAAAGCAGCAGCTTTGCCTGTGATCTGGGCGCCTGGCTGCGCATCATGGACGCCTACGAAAACGGCGGGCATGCCTATCACGCCACCGTCCCGACTGACTCGCTACGTAGTCTGCGGGATACCATTGGTGAAATCGAAGCCTTCGGGCTCGAAAAAGCAAAGGAGAAACAGTGGGAACTCGGCACTAAGGTCCGCGCCCTGTTGGCCGAACATGGTCTTCCGAGTGTTGCCGCCGAAGGATTCGAGGCTCCGGGAGTGGTGGTCAGTTACACCGAAGACGAGGGAATCCGCACCGGTAAAAAATTCGCTGCAGAAGGCCTGCAGGTTGCCGCCGGTGTACCCCTGAAATGCGACGAACCCGCCGACTTCAGCACTTTTCGGGTCGGTCTTTTCGGTCTGGACAAGCTGCAGAACGTCGACCGGACAGTTGAATATCTCAAAAAGGCGCTGGATTCGATAGCTTAATCGAATTTCGCTGCGGCACGATCCAATACAGGCATTCCACGCTGTTGTGCAGTGGAATGCCTGCGTCGCTTCATTCCATTAATTGATTTTTTATAAACGCGAGCTGTGTGGTGATCATCTCTTTTGTGGCTTCCGCATCGGTTTCGTGTTCGGGTTCGAAAAACTCCGTTCCTCCTGTATGGTACAGGAGTGACACTTTATGGCCTTCTTCCTGCAGTCGATTAAAATAATTCGCATTTTTCTCGACCATCGGATCATTTTTGCCGGCTCCCATCGCAACGATTATTGCCAGAGGCTGGGCAGGTGTGTATTTAGTCAAAGCTTGGTGATGTGAGTGCAAAAAGCCCAAGAGCTCCTGTCCGACCCACAGACTCATCGCTTCCACGCCAGGTGCCAATGCGAACTCCTCACTGGAGAGCAGGAAAAAACTGCGATCGATCTGATAATTGGCGGCGTGCAATGCTACCCGCGAGGTATCCAGGTGCAGTTTCTCGGCATTTTCGGAGAGATAGTCGAAGGCG
>CAZAMY010000303.1:0-4073 GCA_964485995.1 uncultured Sediminispirochaeta sp. | reverse complement strand
GAAGTACACCGTCCCTGCAATCAGTGCAATCAAAACTGCAACGAAAAGGAGCGGTTTCCACGGTCCGCTGCGGTTTTCTGTTCTCGCTGAAAATTGGTAACGGCTTTCGGGTAGTTGCATCTTACGGCGACCAGTCCTCGTATGTGAAATATAAAATATGGCAGACCTGTAAGCCGGGTTCTGTCGTGGATGACCATCTATCTCGGCGGCATTGTTTCCAATGCGCTCAAGCAGCCTACCCGCAGTATGTGGGCGGACAGCCCAACTGCTGCATGGCTTTGCTTCTGGCGAGGTTTACCGTGCCCCGGCTGTTACCAGCGCGGGCGGTGAGCTCTTACCTCACCTTTTCACCCTTACCGCCGGCAGTTCCGTATTTGCGGCTTCCCGACGGCGGTCTGTTTTCTGTGGCACTTTCTATGACATCTCAGTGAGATGCCTCCGGGAGTTACCCGGCGCCATGTCCTGCGAAGCCCGGACTTTCCTCTCCTGCCTGCCGGGTTTACCCATCAGACAGCAGCGGCCATCCGGTCTGCCACATATCTACTCTTGATTAATTACTCGTCAGCTCCGAGTTCTTCCGGAGAAACAAGATCCGCCAAACTTCCGGCTTCTTCAGCCCCTACTACTTCTTCGGCAAGTTGTTCCTCTTCGTAAAATAGAATACGACTGCAGTAAGGGCAGAATCGGATGCTGTCGCCGCGGCGCACATCATTTACGAACTGGCCGGGCAGACTCATGTGGCAACCCGTACAGACGGAGTTCTTTATAGGCACAATACCCAAGCCGGATTTACTACGCACGATTCTCTCGAACTTGAACACAATCTCCTCATCCAAGTCCGGTACGATCTGCTGCTCCTCCTGCTCGAGGTCTTTGAGCTCCTGCCGCTTCTGCTCGTTTTCCGACTCTATTTTTTCCTGTTCTGCAGCAATTTCCTCTTCCTGCAGCTGGATCATTTTTTCATCCTTGGCCAGCGACTCGGAAAGTTCTTCCAGAACCTTCTCTTCCCTGAGTACATCCTTGCGCAGCTGCTGCTCTTTTTCGGTTGCATCTTTGATCTCTTTATCGAGAGCTTCATACTCACGCTGGGTGGTAATCAGGTCCATCTGCTTTTCATACTCTTCCCGCTGACGCTCGGCATCATCCAGGCGGATCCGCAGGTGCTTAATCTGATCCTTGGTATTCTCAACGCGTGTATTTTTCTCTAAGTAGCTTTTCTTCAGCCGGTTGAGCAGTTCGAGTTTTGTATTGAGCATTTTGGGAGTCTCTTCGATCTGTCGCTCAATCTCGAATTTCTTTGAAAGTATGTCCTGAAGACTCCTCAATTTCTCAAATACTTCCTGCATCATATGAACATGTCCTCCATTAGGTATCAATATAGTCTTTTAAGCGTCTGCTCCGCTTAGGATGCCGCAGCCTTCGAAGCGCTTTGGCCTCTATCTGTCGAATTCTTTCGCGGGTTACGTTGAAATAGAGCCCCACCTCTTCGAGTGTCAGCGAATAGCCGTCCTCGAGGCCGAAACGCATCTTCAGTACCTCCTGCTCACGCGGAGGCAAGGTTTCGAGCACATCCTGCAGCTGTTCCTGCAGGATGGTAAACGCGGTTTGGCTGGCGGGATTCTCCACATCCTTGTCCTCGATAAAATCACCGAGCAGGGAGTCCTCCTCTTCACCTATCGGGGTTTCGAGGGAAATTGGCTCACGGGCTACATTCTTGACTGATTTTACCCGCAGCACCGACCAGCCCAGCCGTTCAGCAACTTCCTCATCGGTGGGCTCACGCCCCAGAACCTGCATAAGCTGTCTGGACTCACGTACCACTTTGTTGATCTGCTCGATCATATGCACCGGAACACGGATAGTTCGGGCCTGATCTGAAATGGAACGGGTAATTGCCTGGCGTATCCACCAAGTGGCATAGGTCGAAAATTTATAGCCTTTGCGGTATTCAAACTTCTCAACCGCTTTGATAAGCCCGATATTCCCCTCTTGGACGAGGTCGAAAAAGTGTAAGCCGCGGTTGGTGTACTTCTTGGCGATGCTGACCACCAGCCGAAGGTTGGCCTGAATAAGCTTGTCCTTGGCGGTTTTCATTAAATACTTGCCGCGGGCTATCTCCTTTGACTCTTCCAGGATTGAATCAATATCGTTCTCGAACTCTATTTCTATATTCCGCAGCTGCTTTTCATCTGTCTGAATTTTACGGATTTTCTCTTTAATTACATCGGCCGAAAGCTGCAAACGCTCCTCGATCTCCCGCCGTTTTTCGGCGATAGCCAGCCCGCGCCCCATGCTGCGCAACTCCTTCGAGCTGCGTATGCCGAGACGATGCTCGATGCGTTTCTGATCGCGCTGATACTTATGGATACGCTTTTCAGTGTCCAGAAACTTATCGGAGAACGAGGTAATCTCTTCCTGCTGAAGATCGATAGCCTCCATATCCTGTAGCAGTTCATCCCGGGCGGCTTTGAGCTCTTCGTTGGTCAACACATCTTTTCCGGCGGCAATCAGCTTTTTCTTGAGCTCCATATACTGCTTGAGCTTGCCGGTAATTCCCCGCAGCTCCTCGCGATAGCTCTGATTAAGACGCCGGCGTTCTGTGAGAATCTCGGAAATCTCTTTTTTGCTGAGCTCCATTTCGCGCGGATCGACCCGAGAGAATGTTTTCTGCATAATCTCGTACATCTGCGGCAGCAGCATCCCGGATTTGTGAATGACGCTTTTAATAATGTTCTCGCCATCTTCCATCTGTTTAGAAAGCTCGACTTCCTGCTCAGCAGTCAGTAGGTTTTCTTTACCGATCTCCCTTAGATACAATCGAATCGGGTCGTCTACCGACGAAGAATCCTTGTCGCTGTACACTACCTTCTTCTTGGTATGCACAGGGGCCTTTTCATCCTCTTCGTCCTCTTCGATGGGAGTCTCTTCTTCATCACCATACTCGTCTTCGAGCACCTCTACATCCTCTTCCTCATTGTCGGATAGGGATATTTCGGTCTCGTCCTCAAGAGTCACATTGTTTTTCTCCAAAAGAGTTAACACCTCTTCAATTTTCTCGGAGTTTACTATTGAGTCAGGTAAAAAATCATTTACCTCATCGTAACTGATTTTTTTCTTTGTCTTAGCATATTCTAACAGTTTGACAACAGAAGGGTCTGTTTCAAGTTCTGTCATTGCGCATCACCCTTAATTCGTTTTAGTTCTTCGTCGAGAAACATTTTCTCCGACAGAAGTTCTTTGAGCGCTCCGTAATCGGAGCTGCTTCTCTCCACACTTTTTATCTGGTCTAAGAGAGTCCGCCGCTTTGCCTGCAAACTCCTTACCTTGATATTTTTTATCCCATCCTCGATTATAGCGTCAGCATTTTCTTCAAACTCACCGGTGGCCGATTTCTCGAACACCAGATGCTGAACCCGCTCTGATTCAATTCTCGGAATCACATGGTCGATATCAAGTTCGTCGCTTCTGTACGCTTCCTCTAAGGCGATATACAACTCTCGGGCATCACCGTCTTCAAGGTCTTCAAGCCCTATGTTTCTACGCACCTCCCGAAAGTAACTGCAGTTTACCACTACAGCTAGCATGAGAAAAAGGTCAGTGCCAACCCGTTTTTTCTCTTTCATTACGGCTTGCTGACCTTCCGTGCGAGGCTGTTTTCCCTGCTTTATAGCATTGATATCGTGTAACACCGCCCTCGGCCCAACTTGTAGAAAATCGGCGAGATACTTGATGATATCTTCCCGTTTGACCTCCGAATCAATACTCTGGATATAAGGAGCCAACTCGGTCACCACGTGCGACTTCTGCTCGGCTCCGCCGGTTCCATGCTGTTCCGCAGCTTTCTGCATCAGAAACTGGAACCCATTAGTTGGGGATTTTAACATATTATGCAAGGAATTAGAACCCTCATTTAACAATATATCGGCAGGATCTTTACCTCCATGAGGTACCACCACATCACATTGCATCCCGACCTTCTCCATAATCTCGATTCCGCGGCGAGCCGCCTGAATGCCGGCTCGGTCATCATCAAACACCAATGTCACCCTATCAGCATACCGCCTAAGTATTCT
>CAZAMY010000302.1:0-4085 GCA_964485995.1 uncultured Sediminispirochaeta sp. | reverse complement strand
AACCAAAGGTCCTGCGGGTTCCGGAACACATCGACCGGGAGGTAGCCCAACTGAAACTGAAGGGTATGAATATTTCTATCGATACCCTCACAGAAGAGCAGCGCTCGTATCTGGAGGATGTTGATAAGTAACGGGCGGGGAGAAACTATAGCCGCTCGAGGAGTGCCTGGGCGCAGCGGCCGGCATGACGGACCGTCTCTTCCTCGCCATCGACTTTACCGCTGCGCATGAGGACTTTACCGCGGCAGACTACTGTATCTACCGCCGCGGCCCCGGCCGAATAGACCAGGTTGGAAATGAGATTGTAATTCGGGACCATTTGTACATGTTCTGGGTCAATCAACAGGAGATCGGCATGGGCGCCTTCTTTGACCTCAGATGAGATGTTGGGGAAAACCCCGTTTCCGCCGCCGATACCGGCTGCAGCACCGGTCCCTATTGCAAACACCTCCTCGGCATTGAGCAGCTCAGGATCACCGAAATGGTGTTTCTGCAGCAGTGCGGCAATCTTCATCTCTTCGAACAGATCGAGATTGTTATTTGAAGAGCATCCATCGGTGCCCATTAACATCGGGATGTTGCGGTCACGCAGATCCTTAAACGGAAAACAGCTGCCGGAGGAAAGCTTCATATTAGAGACCGGATTGTGGAC
This sequence comes from uncultured Sediminispirochaeta sp., assembly GCA_964485995.1. Classification (GTDB taxonomy): domain Bacteria; phylum Spirochaetota; class Spirochaetia; order DSM-16054; family Sediminispirochaetaceae; genus DSBN01. The sequence goes on along the minus strand of CAZAMY010000302.1, from coordinate 3,433 downwards.
TACCGTTACTCCGCGTTTGGCCAGCACATCCAGTTCCTTTTCCTCCAGCCAGACTGCATGCGCAGCGATGGTGCGCGGACTCAAAAGCCCGAGCGAATCGAGGTACTCAACCGGTCGCATGCTGTGTTGCTGCAGGCAGTCATCGACTTCTTTTTTGGTTTCTGAAACATGGATGTGCAGCGGCAGGTTGTTATCTCTGGAAAAATCACCGAGCCACCGCAGTGTTTTCGAGGAGACTGTATATATTGAGTGCGGGGCCGGAGTAAACAGTATCTGCTCGTGCTCCGGATTTTGATTTCCGTATTGGCTGAACAGCTCCTGCATCTCGCGGCGGCGTTCCCGGCCGGCTTGGTCGTCAAAAAAGTCGAGCAGTGCCGGCCCGCTGGCCGCTTTGATGCCTGCATCCTGAATCGCCTGGCGGCTCTCCGGATAGTGGAAATACATATCTGTAAAGAACACGGTGCCGCTCTTGATCATTTCCAAGGCAGCCAAACGGGTGCCCCAGTATATGTCTTCGGCGGTGAGTTTGGCCTCAGTCGGCCAAATCTTCTGTTCCAGCCACGGTTGCAGCTTCATGTCGTCGGCAAAACCGCGCAAGAGAGTCATGGCAGCATGAGTGTGGCCATTTTTGAGAGCCGGTACGACGTATGCACCCCCGCCGTCTATCAGCTCATCAGTATCGACCTGCGGCGGCAGCTGCTCTTTGCGGTAAATAGTGCGGATATGTCCTGCTTCTATGTAGATAGCAGCCTCTTCTCCATCGAGAGAGATGTTAGTTATCAGCATACTCATCGTACGCCCCCTTTTCATTTACCATGATAGCATAGGATAATAGCTTCGTGAAATATCCAACCGAATGCAAATGAATGCAAGAGGAGTCGTTAAGGTGAGCATCCGCGCGTTTATCTTTGATATGGACGGCCTTTTATTTGATACCGAGAATCTCTTCCTCACTTATGCTGACGAGACCAAGAAGGAGCTCGGTTACTCAATTCCGCATGAATTGCATATTGAATCGATCGGCCGGACCTTTGAAGACACCAAACGTATTTTTTTGAACCATTTAGGCAGTGACTTTCCAATGGACGATTTTATGCGGCAGACCAAGGACCGAGTGTACGAACATATCGATCGCTACGGTCTGCCGGTGAAACCGGGAGCCGTTGAGCTGTTGGAAGAGCTGAAGGCTCGTGGAATTATGACTGTGTTAGCCAGTTCGAGCGCGTACTGGATGATCGAGAAGAACCTTGCCGCTGCGCAGATGACTGCGTACTTTGATTTGATAGTGAGCGGCGAGGAGGTCGAGCACGGGAAACCGGCCCCGGATATTTTCCTGCTGGCCGCAGAACGGGTCGGTGTGACTCCTGAAGAGTGCGTGGTTCTCGAGGATTCCAACAACGGCGCTCTGGCCGGCTGTGCGGCCGGCATGCTGACTGTGATGATCCCGGATGTGAAACCGCCAACCCCTGAGGTAGCCGAAAAGGTATTTAAGGTTTATCCCTCTCTATATCCCCTGCTGTACGAAAAATGGTGGTGATAGCAGCCTAATTACTTATGGCAGAATTATTTTTAGTTTTTTTTTGTTTAAAAATACTTATTACTTCTCGTATAATGAGCTATGGATAAAAAAACACCACGCTTCGACAAACTGGGGGGGAAAGTTGGAGCAGCGACTGCTGCTTACCAAATCGAGGGCGCTGTTGAGCAGGATGGCCGCGGAGAATCGATATGGGATGTGTTCAGCCACAAGCCCGGCAAGATCAAGCCGGGTCACAACGGGGACGTTGCCTGCGACCATTACAACCGCATGCAAGAAGATGTCAGGCTGATGCAGCAGCTTGGTTTGAACGCTTACCGCTTCTCGGTTGCCTGGCCGCGGATCCTCCCAGAAGGCCGCGGGAGGGTAAACGAAAAAGGAATCGATTTTTACTCACGCTTGGTCGATGAGTTGCTGCAGGCTGAAATAACGCCTTATCTTACGGTTTTTCACTGGGATCTTCCACAGGCCTTGCAGAAAGAGTATGGCGGGTTTGCCGGCCGGCAGATTGTTGATGATTTCGCCGATTACAGTGAGCTGCTCGGTCGGCGACTCGGTGACCGGGTGAAGAAATGGATCACATTGAATGAGCCGTGGGTATATGCAGTGCTGGGGAATCTGTTGGGAGCGCATGCGCCGGGCAGAAAAAATCCCTGGGCGGCCTTTAAGACAGTGCATCATTCACTGCTGGCACATGCGGCCGCAGTGGAAAGGCTGCGGGATGTAGTGGGCACCACCGTCGCTGGTGCCACCGGCGGCGCAGCTATTGTCGCCGCTCCGGCAGATACCGACGACGATAGCGATAGCGATGTGGAGATTGGAATAACTCTGAATCTGTTCCCGATATTTCCCCAAACAGAGAGTGAAAAAGACCGCCAAGCAGCCGATTTAGCCGATCAGTTTGTGAACCGGCTGTTTCTCGATCCGCTTCTGAAAGGCGAGTATCCCCAGGAGCTTTGGAGAAAGCTGAGGTTGTTTACACCGAAAATCCGCAATGAGGATATGCGGCGGATTGCCGCGCCGGTCGATTTTATCGGTATCAACAATTATACCCGCGAACATGCTGAGTATCGCCGCATGATACCCTTTGCGCATTTCTTTCTTTCCGGGCTGAATGTTCCTGAAGCTGAGTTTGTAAAGAATGGTGTGCAGTACACCAGTATGGGATGGGAAGTGTATCCGCAGGGCTTATACCAGCTGTTAACGCGGATGCGAGAAGAATACGGGAATCCTCCGGTGTATATCACCGAAAACGGTGCTGCCTTCAACGATGAGCTGGTCGAGGAAAAAGGTGAGCTGCGAGTACACGACCCGCTACGGATAGATTACCTGAAAAGCTATCTCGAATATGTTGAACAAGCCTTGCAGGACGGCTGTAATGTGAAGGGCTATTTTGTCTGGACCTTGATGGATAATTTTGAGTGGGCTGAGGGCTACGATAAGCGTTTCGGTTTGGTGTATGTGGATTATGCCAACGGGCTGCGGCGCACAATAAAGGACAGCGGGTACTGGTTGCGTGACCTTATTAAGGCGCATGGAGGGTAGGGGCCGATTCTTTAGAGCTAATTAATCAAAAGAAAAAAATAACTCCAGATGGGTATTCACAACCACCGATAAGCGCAGACAAGCGCAAATAACTGCGAAGTTAGTCCCTTTACATTTCTGGCGATTACGGTTACCAATTATAGAAACACTTTTTTAATGAACTCATACAGGGAGAAAGGCAATGGATGTTGACGTTAAAAGCTTACACCCGCTTGAAGTCAAGGCCCTCCGGCATGTGAAGCCAGGAGAAGAAATTACTACTAAACGGTTTGTGGAAGAACTGTCATTTAAGATCGGGCAGTGCAATCAGGCCTTTAGCTGGTTGGAGGGAAAGGGCTTTATCGAGGAAGC
>CAZAMY010000301.1:0-4097 GCA_964485995.1 uncultured Sediminispirochaeta sp. | reverse complement strand
TATCAATTCAATATCTTCATACTCCAACTCAAGGGTCTCTCCTTGGCCTTGATGTCCCGGCAACCGCACCCTCAAACCAGCGGGACCGGCGGCAACAATTCGCACCACCGTACCGGCCGGTATTTCAGCCCCGCGGACAGACCCGAGGTCACTCCCGAGTCCGGCTCCGGCCTCCTGCGTGGTGCGCATATAGTTTTCAAGAGTGTACCGATCAAGTGGTAATGGCTTCGGGGCTCCGGTTCCAGGCCTCAGAAAGTTCCAGGGATCCAGGGCCTGCCAGCGGTCCGCATAAATTCCGAAATGGAGATGCGGCGGGGTGGTAATTGCATTTCCGGTGTTTCCCACCGCCCCCAGCAGGTCGCCGGGGGATACTCTCTGTCCCCTCTCCGCATATTGCTCATCAAGATGGGCGTAGTAAAAGTTGAGCCCCCGCGCTTCATCCCGATCAAATACGGTTTTGCCGCCGAGCTCGCGAGTACCGACCCGTCGCACCACACCCGCACTCGCCGAGAGCACCGGCGTACTGCGGGCAGCAAAAACATCAACACCTTCGTGCCGCCGGCGGCCGCCGTCTCTGGGGTCTCCGAAAAAGCTATGTATATCCCGCATACCCCTTCCCTCCACGGGAAACGCCAGCACCGGATTCTCTTCGATTGAAATAGTGTATCTGCCGCCCCGCAGCAGCTCCGGCTGCAGGCGCAGGATATAGCGGTTGTCTCGCTGTGGTTCAAACTCCAGTAGATTATCATCCCGGTCATAACTGGCAACGTGCACGAGCTCCTGGCCGTCATCCTCCACCCTAAACAGATCAACAAATAAACGAAGCTCGGATTGTTGGGCGATGTCAATACTGATTCGAATTGCTCTCCCCCGCTGGCTTTCGAACTCGTAGCCCGCCGCATCCGGTGCAGCAGGGTCGAAAAATACCTGTTCCCGGAAGGGCAGCTCTATTTCCACAGGATTTTTTAGAACTCGTTCAGAGGCTTGTATCCACTGCCGCCCCATAGCGGTATCGGCCATGTCCATCTGCTCGAGGCCCGCAATGTAGTTGGCATGTGAAGCCCGCGGCTGAAACGGCTCGGCCACCTCTTCCTGAGCACATCCGGTTATCATGAAAACGGCTGCCGCAACGCATATAAGGCCTAGGGACCAGAGGCGTCCAGCGGATAAATTACGACTATGATGATATTTCATTGCTTTGAATAGTAGAAAAGGTGAGCAGCTGAGTCAAGATAAACTCAACTAATATATTCAAAAATGTGCATTCACAGGTAACTTGCCCGCCAGTTATAAAACTATTACGCTGAATATATGTACGATCCTTTAGCCCACTATTACGAAGAAATTTTCCCGGTAAGCGAAAACCAGATACAGTTTATACTCTCCTCCCTGCAGAATGCAGGTACAGCCCGCCCGGATACACAGGGCAGCAGGGGAGCTGCTGCCGCTGGCGCCCCGCTGCGACTGCTGGATGTCGGCTGCGCGGTAGGAGATCTGGCAGCCGCGGTGACCCGCGCCGGCCGCAGCACAGATAGTGATGTTGGCCGGGCTGCCTCCGCCCCGGCAATAGAAGTCGATGCGATCGACTTGAACAGTGCGATGATTCAGAGGGCCGCTGCCCGCCACAGTGAGCCGGTGCAGACCGGCCGGCTGCGCTTCCATACGATGGATATGCTGAAGATCGCGCAGGAGTTCGAACCGGAGAGTTTCGATGCGGTCGCCTGCCTGGGAAACACCCTGGTGCATCAGCCCGGCCCGCTCGAAATCGAGCAGTTTTTGAATGCCTCGGCCCGCCTTCTTCGCAGAGGACCGCCCGGCAGCCGGGCACCCGGCCAGCCGAACGGTCCTGCCGGCAGCCCCACTCTCCGCGGCAGCCTAATACTGCAGCTGCTTAACTACGACTATCTGCTGCAGGAACGGCCGAAACAGCTTCCCCTGGTAGAGACGGAACATGTACGGTTCGAACGGGAGTACAGTTATACCACCGGCGCTAAAACCGGCAGTAAGGATATCCGGGTGGTGTTCGCCACCCGCCTGCAGATCAAATCCACCGGAGAAGTGTATGAAGATTCACTAGAGCTTTACCCGCTGCGCCGTAGTGAACTGGAAACACTGTTGGAAAGCGCCGGCTTCGGTCGAGTCAAGTTCTATGGTGGGTTCGACGGCTCGCCGCTGGAGGCCGACAGTTTTCCCTTGGTTGCGGTGGCCGAACTGCAGCTATAGAGCTCAAGCCATAGAGCTCAAGGTATAGAGCTCAACTTCCTTCCCCAAACACATACCGCTCCAGCATCCTCTGCAGCTCTGCTATCAGCCGCTCCGGATCGATCGAAGTGCCGAAAATCTTTATTGAATGAATTATCTCCTCGGCCGAACGGTGCACAATATGGGCAGCCGCCTCAAGGTCGTCCAGCGCAATCGCCGGGCCCAGCAGTCCCAGTAGCTGACGGACTCTCGCAACTGTATCCGCCTCTGCTGCACTGATCAGCCGGTCCACCTCCGGGTCGCTGTAACGCATGCCGGTTATCTCCCGGTGCAGCTGCGGGGTAATGTCGTGCGCGTCATACAACTTTCGAAGAAGGGCGGCCAGAAACTCTCGCGGCTGTTCGGCTGCACGCGGGTCTAAATCCCCCGCAAAGGCAGTCTGCTGTATCCGCCGGTAATAAAATTGAATGACCTCTAAAAACACCTCTTTTTTATTACGGTAATAGGCATAAAAACTGCCCACCGCAATTCCGGCCCGGGCCGCGATCTTCTTGGTGTTAGTGTGGTGGTAACCCTGCTCGGCAAACAGTTCGAGGGCAGCCTGAAAAAGCTGCTGTTTAGTGGCAATACTGCGCTCCTGTTGCGGCGTACGAGGTTGATTCGTTTCCATACCTCTCAGCATATCAGTTTTCAAACAAAATGTGAACTTTTATTCATATTACCTCTTGATAAACATGAACAATAGTTCATATTATAGAGGCGAGGAGGCACCCATGGATGTAATGCTGACATATGGATTGAGAGTTGTTCCGGGCATCGCAGCGCTGCTGCTCCTGCTCACCGCGCTTCCGCGCAAAGCCGCCGGTCTGCGCATAACCGTCTACATCGCGATTTTCATTGTAATCCGCGATGCGATGACACCGATCGGATTATGGAAATTCGGCACCGCAGGCGTGTTCTGGATAAGGTTTACCGACTCTGTACCCTTACTGCTGATGATTGCCGCCGGCAGTGGAATAGTTGCGGCGGCTATGCTGCTGGCCGAACCGCAGTGGAGGGGGCGAATCGAATGGCTGCGCAGCCCGCCGGGCCGGCGGCGCCGGGCGAACTCGCCGCAGATGCCGCAGTATTTTCGTGCTGCCGGGAGTCTGACAGCCGGTCTGGTCGGCGCCGCACTCACCGCCGCGCCCCTCCTGCTGGTGTATACCACCGTTCCGATCAGCCTGCGGGGCGGCATAGTGGCCCCTGTACTCCTGCCCGGACTTATCGCCGTGGCACTGATAGGCAATTTTTATGAGGAGCTGCTCTTCAGAGGATTCCTACAGGACTATCTGCAGACAGATATCGGCACGAGTCGTCTCTCGGCTGCATTCATTTCCGGTATCGCCTTTGCCGCCGGTCATTCCTTTCTGGCTGTCACTGTCACATCCGTCGGTGCCCCGCTGCTGCTGTTTGCCCTGTATGAGGGCATTATCGCCGGACTCATTCGCATGCGCTGGGGCCTCCTGCCGGCAGTACTCTCGCATGGTGGCGCAATCTTTCTTCTTTCAGGAGGGGTAGTATGAAGATAATCACGCTCAGTATGACCCGCTTATATGTACTACTAGGGGCTACCGGCCGGTACACCTTGATAGATGCCGGCTATGATGGCGAGTACGAACTGTTCCTCAGGAAGCTCGAGGGTGCCGGTCTGAAGATCGAGGATATCAGCCACCTGTTTCTGACTCATCACCATGATGACCACGCCGGCTTTGCGGCCAGGCTCCTAAAAGCCCGACCTCAGATCACTGTCATCGCCCGCGCCGAGGCAGAGCCGCTGCTGGCAGCCGGGCACAACAATACCTCGAACGGCGGAACCCTGCTGAACCGCCGTATCAGGACCCTTTATCACCTAA
>CAZAMY010000300.1:0-4118 GCA_964485995.1 uncultured Sediminispirochaeta sp. | reverse complement strand
ATACTCACCCGGATACCCCGATGAGGCCATCACCACGTTGCAGGCGGCTCCCTCATAAAAGCTAAGCGGGGTTCCGTCGAGTCGGCCGAGTGATAAATCGTACAGCAGCTGTGAGAGATCTTCCTTGAGGAGAGGTATAATTGCCTGGGTTTCCGGATCGCCGAAGCGCACATTATACTCCAGCAGAAATACGTCGTCTTTCGTCATCATGAGACCGAAATAGAGTGCTCCGCGATAATCCCAGCCCTCCTGCCGGATTCCTTCGATTGTGGGGATTAGAATGTGCTTTTCGAACTTTTTGCGATACCTCGCAGTGTAAAAGGGGTTCGGAGCAATAGCACCCATTCCCCCGGTGTTCGGACCAGTGTTGTTTTCACCAATCCGCTTATGGTCCATCGCTGATATCATCGGCAGTACATGATACCCGTCCAGCAGTACGATTACTGATACTTCCCGGCCGGGAATAAACTCCTCGATGACTACCGTATGGCCGCTCTCCCCGAGGGCGTTCTCTTCGAACATGGAGCGCAGCGTACTCTCTGCCTCTTCCCTGGTCTTGGGAATGGTCACACCCTTTCCCGCCGCCAGTCCGTCAGCCTTCAACACAACCGGATAGTCCAGCCGTTCAAGATACTGCAGCGCCGGTTCGAGCTGAGCTTTATGAAAGGTTCTATAGCCGGCGGTATTCACCGCGTAGCGGGTCATGAAATCCTTGGCATACGCCTTGCTGCCCTCCAGTTTTGCCGCGGCCGCTTCGGGACCAACGGCTGGGATACCAGCCTTGTGCAGTTTATCGGCCATCCCCATCACCAGCGGAAGTTCGGGCCCGATTATCACAAAGTCGACCTCTTTATCCACTGCCAGTTGAACTTGCTCATCGAAACTGCCGGCCGGATAATTCGTGCACTTGGGCGTACCGGCTGTTCCGCCGTTACCGGGAACACAGAGGATCTCCTCGACTCTGCCGCTGAGAGCCAGCTTCCAGGCCAGGGCATGCTCACGCCCTCCTCCGCCAACTAACATTACCCGCATATCTGTCCTCCTTGCACCTCAGCCTGAAGAGAGCCTGCCAGCTTCTTCAGGGCTGCTATCAGTGTGGGACCTTCTGTTTGTCTGACTTTATTCTGAAGGCTGTCCAGAGTTTCATCAGGTGAAAGCGTAACTTTACTCTGCATTACTATCGGCCCGCTGTCGATTCCACTGGTCACATGGTGTACAGTACAGCCGCTCTCCCGTTCACCGGCAGCCAGCACCGCCCGATGCACATGCATTCCGTACATCCCTTTTCCTCCGAATTTCGGCAGCAGGGCAGGATGTATATTCAATATACGTCCCTCATACACCTCTAGTATACTACCTTTCAGAATGGATAGAAAGCCTGCCAAAACTACAATATCGGCCCGCGAACAAACCGCCTCTAATACGGCATCCGAAAGCTGTTCGGCCTGTCCCAGCCCGGCTACTTGACCTGGTCGACCGTTTCGCCCGGATTCTCCGCCTCGGGCTGCACTTGCCGCTCCGGCGGAGAACTGCCGCCGGTCGATACAGATAGTCTCAACCTGGTCGGCCCAGCTGCTGGTGAGTCCCGGAGCCTCCGGCCGGTCTGCCACCACGCAACTAATCTCCATCGGAATACCCGGGGCCGCCGCCAGGAGGGGGGCAACCAGACTTCCACGGCCCGAAATACACAGCGCTACTCGAAGCATAGGCCCTCCTGCGCAACTACCCGGCCGATAGCACCAGCCTGAAATCCGGCCGCCTCCAGGCTTCGGACAACCGCTTCGGCGCGGTCCGGGGCCGCCGCTGCAACAAAACCAATGCCCATATTGAAGGTGTGCAGCATCTCCTGCCGTGAGACACCCAGGTTCTCCAGATACTCGAATATAGGCGGAATGTGCCATGAATCCCGGGCAAGGCAGGCACCCAGCGGCCTCGGATTCGGCCTCACCCCGCCCGACTGCTCTTCGCCATGCATCGCGGCGCCAGCCGCAGCGGGAGAGGCTTGAAACATCCTTGGCAGGTTTTCATACAAGCCTCCGCCGGTGATGTGAGCCATGCCCTTTATTAGTCCCGCCTCTACCAGCGGCAGAATCGCCGATACGTAGATGCGAGTAGGAGTGAGCAGCTCATCTATCAGCGGCCGGCCATGAAAGTCCTCCGACAGAGCCACTTCGCCGGCGGAGAGCAGCGCCCTCACCAGAGAAAACCCGTTGCTGTGAAGACCCGACGCAGCCAGACCGATCAGCTGATCGCCTTCCACAATGCTAGAACCATCAACTACCTGGGCCCGCTCCACCACGCCAACTGCAAACCCGGCCACATCAAAATCTCCGGCCTTGTAAGTCCCCGGCATCTGTGCGGTTTCTCCGCCGATCAAGCCACAGCCGGACTGTTGACAGCCCTCTGAAATTCCCGCTACCACCGCGGCCAAACTGTCCGTCGACAGATCGGCGTGGGCCAGATAATCGAGAAAAAACAGCGGCCGGGCCCCGTGGCACAGAATGTCGTTTACGCACATCGCCACACAATCTATACCGATAGATCTAAAGCGGCCGGATTGCACCGCCAGATGCAGCTTGGTACCCACCCCGTCCGTTCCTGAAACCAGCACCGGCTGCCGGTACTCGCCCAGCTGGTAGAGAGCACCAAAACCGCCCAAGCCGGAGAGCATCCGGCCGGCCTGTCTACCGCCGCCCGGCTCCGGAATGGTGGCGGCAGAAAAGCTGCGGATCCGCTCAACCAGTTCCCGGCCCTGCCGGGTATCCACCCCCGCCTCGCTATACTTCATTCTTCACCCCATCACGGCTGAACACCGCTGCAGAAGCCCCGATCGGCGCACCCACCGGATACACACCGGCAAAACAGCCGGTACAGAAGGAATCCTTCCCGCCCAGGGCCGCCGCCAGTCCGTCGAGAGAGAGAAACGCCAGGGAATCGGCACCAATGTGTTCCCTGACCCGCTCTTCATCGTGCCGGCTGGAGATAAGGTCTTCACGATAAGGAGTGTCGATACCGAAATAGCAGGGAAAGGCCACCGGAGGCGAGGCTATCCGCACATGTACTTCAGCCGCTCCGGCCTGCCGCAGCTTCGACACCAGCATCTGCATAGTAGTCCCCCTAACTATCGAATCATCGATCAGAACAACCCTTTTGCCCTGCACCGCTCCGGTCATGGGATTCAGCTTTACCTGCACCGTTTGCCGCCGGTCCCCGTCGGAGGGTTTGATAAACGAGCGGCCGGCATAGCGGTTCTTGATCAGCGCAATGCCATAGGGTGTGCCGGACTGTTCCGAATATCCAATAGCCGCCGGCACGCCCGAATCGGGCACCGCCGCTACGAAATCGGCCTCCACCGGAGCTTCTCGAGCCAGGATTTTCCCGGATTCACGGCGGATTTCATACACCGATTTACCATCGACCACAGAATCGGGTCGGGCAAAGTAGATGTATTCAAACGAGCAGGTCTGGGTGCGGGTTTTTTCACTGCCCTGCAGCGAGTGCAGTCCTTCATCGTTCACTACCACAATCTCACCCGGGTCTACATCCCGCAGAAAGACTGCTCCCACCGCATCGAGGGCACAGCTTTCGGAGGCCAGCACATACCCGCGGCCGAGAGTACCGATGCACAGGGGTCGAATACCGTTGCGATCCCGCGCTCCGATCAGCGAATCTCCGGTCATCACAATAAATGAAAATGACCCCTGCACCGCCTGAGTTGCATCCCACACCGCTTCGGCCGCACCCTTTTTTACCGCAGAGCGGGCAACCAAATTCAGCAGAACTTCCGAATCGCTTTCAGTACGGAAGACACTGCCCGATTCTTCCAGGAGCTCGCGGATTATCTCGGCATTCGTGAGATTGCCGTTGTGTACAACCGCCAGAGGCCCCTGTTTACTGTGGCCAATCAAAGGTTGAGCATTGACGGCGGTGCTGCCGCCGGCGGTAGAATAACGGGTGTGCCCCAGTCCGGCCGTTCCCATTATTCCGTCCAGCTTTGCCTGTGAAAACACTTCAGCCACTAGCCCCATACCCTTCTCCAGTTGAAAGGCCGGTCGCGTACCATTAACCTCTTCAGCCCTGTCTCCCCCCGACATCAGCCCGTTTCAGACGATCCCGGC
>CAZAMY010000299.1:0-4120 GCA_964485995.1 uncultured Sediminispirochaeta sp. | reverse complement strand
TTTGATTCTCCGATTGAAAGTATGCCTACTGAAAAGTATGCGCTGGCTCTCAATCGCCATCTGCCTCCGGATATACGGGTGCGTGCCAGCTGTGGTGTGGCTGACGGATTTCATGCCCGCTACAGTGCGGTAGCCCGGGAGTACCGCTACTATCTGCTGCAGACCAGGATAGCGGATCCTTTCCAACGGCCGTATTCTTACTGTCGATCCCGTCTGCCGGCGCCGAAGCTATTGGACAGCTATGCAGCCGAGATAGTTGGCAGACACGATTTTACCACCTTTTCGGCAGCCGGAGACGAGAGCCCGTCCAAGCTGCGCGAGGTATATTCGGCCGCAGTCTTTATGCAGCAGGGAGTGGTGGTATTCAGAATAGTCGGGAATGCCTTTTTATGGAGAATGGTTCGATCGCTGGTGGGAACTATGCTGGAGCTCGGTCAGAGCAGCGAAGCGCCGGCGTACATGGCCGAATTGCTGAGGGGTCGCGACAGAAGCCTGGCCGGAGCGACCGCTCCAGCGCACGGGCTATTTTTACACAAGGTGAGCTATGGAACAGGATAAGCTTAAAAAATATTGGGATATATTACAGTCGGCCGAGGCCTATCTGGAAGGCGGTTGGCAGCCGGACCGCAGTGATCCCCCGGAAACCCTGTACCGCCCCGGCGCTACTGCCGGCGGCTTCGATCAAATCCGGGAGCGGTTCAGTTCTGCTGATAATCAGGTTCCCGGTAGTGGAGCCGTCGCTGATGATTCCCTGGAGAAAATCGGTGCAGAAGTGCGCAACTGCCGTAAGTGTGGCCTGTCGGAAAACCGGCGTAATGCGGTCCCGGGCGAAGGGGTGTCGAATCCCAAGCTCATGATTATCGGCGAGGCTCCGGGCGCCCAGGAGGATGCCAGCGGACGTCCCTTCGTCGGCCGAGCCGGTCAATACCTCGATAAGTGGCTGCAGGCGATCAACCTCGACCGCAGGCAGGACGTGTTTATCGGAAACATTATAAAATGCCGGCCGCCGGAGAATCGTGATCCCTTACCGGATGAAACCGCCGCCTGCCTACCGTATCTCAAGCGTCAGCTCGACATCATCCAGCCGCGAGCCATCCTCACCCTCGGCAGAATCTCTACCCATATCCTCACCGAAACCACGGAAGGCATCGGTAAACTGCATGGCCGGGTGTTCCAGTTCAGGGGGGTTCCGCTGATTCCCACTTATCATCCCAGTGCAGTGCTGCGCAACCCGGTGTACCGCAAGCCGGTATGGGCCGATCTGCAGAAGCTGCAGCGGATAATCGAGCAGCAGGAATAGGGAGCTAATAGAGTGCCCACGCAATCTTCTGCAGAATACCTGCAGGTAGTGTTCAATCTGCCGGTAGACGGACCCTTCACTTACCGCCAGCCAGAGCCGGACCAGAAGAAAAAAAAGGCTGTTCCTCTGGTAGAGCCGGGCATGCGGGTCGAAGCCCCATTCCGCGGGCGACTGCGGACCGGTTATGTGATCGAAACTTCCGATCAGCGCCCGGCGGGAAACTTCAAAATACTGGCGGTAAAGCGTTCTCTGGATGCCGAAGTGCTCTTTGGCCGGGAGCAGCTGGAGCTGGCCCAGTGGCTGGCAAAAATGTACTTCTGTTCGCTAGGCGAAGCACTGTCGGTGATAATCCCGGGGGGCAAGCGCGAGAGTACGGCCGAGTTCCTTCCGACTGAGGAAGATTCCTTTCACATACCGGCTGAGCTCTCGCCGGCGCAGTCAACGGCTCTGAAAAGGATTTCAAGCGGACAGGAGCGAATGTATTACCTGTACGGGGTGACCGGTTCGGGGAAAACCGAGGTATTTCTGCGCCTGGCCCAACAGTCCATCGCCGCCGGCCGGGCAGTAGTCTATCTGGTTCCGGAGATTGCCCTGACCCATCAGCTGATTCAGCAGGTACAGGCCCGCTTCGGCAATACCGCAGCCGTATGGCACTCCAAGCTGACGCCATCGCAGAAACTCAAGGAGTGGCGCAGAATGCAGGCCGGAGAAGTTCGGTTTGTTATTGGAGCCCGCAGTGCAGTCTTCAGTCCGATGGCCGAGATCGGGCTGTTCGTTGTAGATGAGGAGCACGAAACCTCCTACAAATCCGGACAAACTCCCCGCTACCACGCCCGCCAGGTGGCCATGAAGCGCTGCGCCCTCTCCGATGCAAAGCTGGTGATGGGCAGTGCAACACCGAGTCTGGAAGCGTATGAGCTGATGAACCGCGGGCAGATAATCAGGCTCGATCTCCCTGAACGGGTTTCCGGTGGAAAAATGCCGGTGATCGAGACCGTCTCCATGCAGGGACAGAACCGCGCTATTTCCGATCGTTTGACAGACGAAATCAATACAACCGCCGCAATGGGAAAACAGACCATTCTATTCCTGAACCGACGCGGCTTTAGCTATTTTTTTCACTGTCGCAGCTGCGGCTACGAAATGAAGTGCAGCCACTGTTCGGTGAATCTCACCTATCATAAGGCTACTAACCGTATGGTCTGCCACTACTGCGGATACGGACGTCGACCGGTGGATGTCTGTCCCGAATGCGGTTCTCTGGATGTAGGTTATTCGGGCTTCGGTACCGAAAAGATCGAAGAGGACATTCGTCAGCTATTCCCGCAACTGAGCATAGCCCGGGTGGATACCGATTCGACCCGTAAAAAGGGCAGTCTGCAGAAAATTCTGAAAGCTTTCCGGGCTGGCGAGTACGACCTGCTGCTGGGCACGCAGATGGTTGCCAAGGGGCTCAACTTTCCGGGCGTACGGCTGGTTGGCATTGTACTGGCGGACAGCGCCCTTAATCTGCCCGATTTCAGGGCCGGGGAGCGCACCTTCAACCTGATCGTGCAGGTCTCCGGACGGGCGGGACGCTTTCTGGAAGAGGGTAAGGTTCTGGTGCAGACCTACAAACCGCAGGTGCCGGCTATAAAGCAGGCCGTGGAAAACGATGTTGCCCGCTTCTATGAAGATGAGTTGAAGGTGCGCAGGCAGCTGATGTTTCCACCCTATTACCGGCTGTTTCGTCTGGTGGTCCGCGGAAAGGAGAAAAACCGCGTGAATGAGGTAATCGAGAGTATGGAATCGCAATTAGCCCCGGTTGAGCAGGTCGATTCCACGACCGAGCTGCTCGGACCATCTCCTTGTCCGATCGAAGTCATTGCCGGTAATTATCGTGAGCAGCTGCTCATCCGCACACAGGGTTTTTCGAAGGTGCATTCATTTCTCTATCAATGGCACCGCAGCTTTGAGCGACCCAAGGGAGTGCACATCGAGATTGATGTAGACCCGGTCAGCTTGCTGTAGGTGGCCTGATAATTGACGGTGCAGAATCTTTTTAGTACTATTATATCATGTTAGATATAGTTACTTTAGGCGACGATGTTCTGCGGGAACAAGTCGATGAGATACAGGATGTAAACGGCGAAATTGCCGACCTGGCCCAAAACATGCTCTCTACGATGTATACGGGCGACGGGGTCGGACTGGCAGCCCCCCAGGTAGGTTTATTGAAGAGCCTGTTCGTATGCCATGTAAACGGTGATCAACCGCGGGTGTTTATTAACCCACAGATAATCGGCACCAGCCAGGAGATGCTGCCCTACGAAGAGGGCTGTCTCAGTGTACCTGGAGTATACGGCGATGTGATTCGGCCGGCCTTGATTACGGTGCAGGCCATCAACGAAAAGGGCAAACCATTCAAGTTGGATGCCGAAGGAATGCTGGCCCGGGTAATACAGCATGAGATGGATCATCTGAAAGGGGTGCTGTTCATCGATCATCTCGACGAGAAGCAGCGCGAACGCCTGCTAAAAGCCTACCAGAAAAAGATACGGAAATAGGGGCTCTATGCGAGTACTCTTTGCCGGAACCCCGGAGATTGCTGTGCCCTCGCTCGAGGCGCTGGCTGCTGAACACGAGATAGTGGGTGTGCTGACTAATCCGGACCGGGCCCGGGGTAGAAAAAAGGCCCCTGCAGCTCCTCCGGTGAAGGAGAAAGCCCTAGAGCTCGGGCTGCCGGTCTTCCAACCGCCTTCTCTCAAGGGTGAAGCCCGGGAGCTCCTGGCCCCGCTAAATGCGGATATTCTGGCGGTGTTTGCCTACGGGCGTATTTTC